>CAZUCM010000040.1:665-13759 GCA_964619235.1 uncultured Terriglobales bacterium | reverse complement strand
TGGGCGGCACCGGTAAGGAACAGGGTAAGCGTCACCCCACCGTGGGCGGTAACGTCGTAATCGGCGGCGGAGCCAAAGTTCTGGGCAATATCACCATTGGCGAGAATTGCCGCATCGGCGCCGGCTCGGTCGTCTTACGCGATGTACCCGGCAATTCCACCGTAGTTGGCGTTCCCGGCCACATCGTCTTCCAGAACGGAAAGCGAGTCGTCATTACCGATCCGAAACAGATCAATGACCCGCTTTCTCAGGCCCTGAACGCGGTGATCGATCGCATCAAAGAGCTCAACGAGCGTGTGCGCACCCTCGAAGGCCGCCACGAGGCCACCGAGAATTATCTGGAAGGCTGCGACAAGGTGGACGTGGAACCGCCGGAGATCGAGTACCACATATAGATCGTCGTCGGCCGGTTCACCGGCAGCGGCATATTTCGCCGGTTTTCAGGCGGCGCCGTCCATACTTGCGTTGCGCTCGCGGCCTTCCCGCAACAAATTTCCGGCAGTTTGAGGGCCGTTGCCGGTGGGCTCATTCGGGAGAGCCCAGAATTCTCCTGCCAACTCAGATTGTCAGTTAACCTTCCCGCCAGATTGTGCGTCGAATAAGAGAGCAACCGCTCTACCGGAACGACAATCCGTTCGACCTCGCGCCCGTGCTTACGGCACAGGAGGCAAAAATGACTCAAGACAACCAGCGCAAAGACATTCACTTTACCGCTGACCGGACTTTCGATGACGATAGCCGTTACGATCCGGGCGAGGATCCTAGCGACTTCGATCAGTTCGACCAGGAGATGGAGGAAACCGAAGAGGAGTTTCGTTCTGCCGAGGTCGAAAAGAAGCGAAGGAAGAAGCCGGCCGCATAACGATCGGCCAAACCCTCTAGCCGCAGATCAACGCAGATAAAACAAAATCCAGTGGGGCTTTTGATCGGCGTTGATCTGCGTTCCTCTGTGGCTCAATTGTCACGCTGATGTCACACTGAGCCAGCAGCGCCGGCTCGCGAGGGGCGCCTCGCCTTCTGGCCGGCGGCCATTGGCCAAAGCCCGGCAAATTACTTTCTCTTCCAGCGCGCTCCATCTTTAGTGATTTCGACAATAATGCCGGCCTCGTTCAACTGAGCGCGGAGCGTGTCGGCGCGGGCGAAGTCGCGGGCTTTGCGTGCGGCTTGCATGTCGGCAACCAGGGAGGCGATCACCTCGTCGGCCATGCCGGTGGTCTGGGCAAGTTCACGGGCCTCGGGCGCGACCGGTTTGCCTTCGGCCTCCGCCCAGGCGACGATGCGGCCGATCTTGGCGGCGTCGTTGTCGGTGAGGACATCGAAAATATCGTCCAGTTTTTGCAGCGCGGCCAATAGCGGAACGACATCCTCCTGCCGCACTTCGCCGGCATCGGCGGCGGCATTGACTTCGCGCACCAGGTCGAAGATGGCGCCCAGCGCTTCGGCCGTATTCAGGTCGTCGTCCAATCCCGCGCGCATCCGTTCCGTCGCCCGCTGTGCCATAGCGGCCACGGCGGCATTGGAGCCGGCCGGGAAACGCTCGCTTTCCAGCCGGCGCTTGAAATTCCGCAAACGCTCCACGGAGTTGGCGGCCTGCGTCAGACCGTCAAATGTGAAATTCAGCTGCTTGCGATAAGGCACCGAAGTCAGCAGGAAGCGGATCGAGGAAGGCTTGTGTCCCTTCAGCACCAGATCGCGCAGCGTATAGAAGTTGCCAAGGCTCTTCGACATCTTCTCGCCTTCCACCAGCAGGAAACGCACGTGCATCCAGAAGCGCGCAAAGGTTTTTCCGGTCAAGGCCTCGGCCTGCGCGATTTCGTTTTCGTGGTGGGGAAAGGTCAGATCTTCCCCGCCGCCGTGCAGGTCGAAGGTATCGCCCAGAAACTCCGTTGACATGACGGAGCACTCGATGTGCCATCCCGGGCGTCCGGGCCCGATTTCGGTTTCCCAGAATGCCTCGCCCGGCTTGGGCGCCTTCCACAAGGCAAAATCGCGGGCCTCCTCCTTGTCGAAGCGGTCGGAATCAACCCGGGCGCCCTCGATGATTCCGGAGAAGTCTTTTTTGGACAGCTTTCCGTATTGCGGAAAACGGGCGATGCGGAAGTAAAAGGAGCCGTCCTCCGCACGGTAGGCAATGTCTTTGTCCACCAGGCGGCGGATAAAGCGCGCCATCTGGGGGATATGCTCGGTGGCGCGAACCACGTGCTCCGGCGTCTGTATGCCGAGGCTGGCCGCATCCTCCAGAAACGCTTCGGTGTATTTCTCCGTGTACTGGCGCACGGTGAGTCCCAGCCGCGCCGAGTTCTCGATGATGCGGTCGTCCACGTCCGTGATGTTCATCACGTGGTTCAACTGGTATCCGCTCTGGAGCAGAAAGCGGCGCAGGATGTCCACCGCCACAAAGGTCCGGAAGTTGCCGATGTGGCCGTAGTCGTATACGGTCGGCCCGCAGGCATACATGCGCACCAGATTATCTTCGCTGGGGGTGAACTCCTCGACCTTGGCGGAAAGGGTATTGAACAGTTGAAGCGACATGGCCTCAAAATTGTAACAAAGCCACCTCGTAAAGGCTCTCGCCACAAAGTGTGCGGAGAAAACCCGTAGCCACCGAGGAACGCAGATAAACGCCGATCAGAGGGTGACAACGAGGCCCGGAGAATATCCCATGGCTCAAGGCGACGCGGATAAGCGCTGTCCGGGAGCGGGTCACTTCAAAGCGTGTGCCTTGAAAAAGGTATAACAAAACGTACCGCCGGGTTCGGTGGCACGGTACATGTCCGCGATCCCTTTTTCCCAGGTTACAGGATCAATCAGGCCGAGGGAGAGCGCCTGATCCCGAACCCCTTCCACCATGGCAATGAAAGTCTTCTTTGAAAACCCCTCCACCAATTCCGGCCGGCTGGCATCCACATAGACCATGCGCGGGCTGACGCGCACGCTCTCAAATCCGGCCTCGACCAGTAGTGGGTAAAGACGGCGTCCAATGAGCGAATCACCGCCCATGCGCGCCTGAATGTCGATCAGGCATTCTACAGTCCGCGAAGCCTGGGGCGTTTGCGGATGGCAATACCAGGAGCCGTGATCGCCTTCGATCGCCGTAATGGAACCGCCCGCGCGCAAGAGCCGCCGCAAACGGCGAAGCGCCTCGACGGCCTCAGTCAGATGTTCCAGCACAAAACATACGAATAGGTGATCGAAACTCTGCTCTTCGAATGGCAAATTGAATATGTCGCCAACCTGGAATTCGACGTTCGTGTACCCGGCTGTCCGAATGCGGGTTTGCGCGGCCTCGACGGACGAGCGTGACAGGTCAACCGAGACAATCGTCGCTTGCGGGCTGCCCGCCGCAAGGTGGACGGTTTGCGCGCCGGTGCCGCACCCGCATTCAAGGACCCGGCTTCCGGCCGGGTAGGCCGTATCATGGTGCAACAACCGGCTCAGCGTATCCGCCTGATCGGCAAGCCGTTCCTTTTCCCGTTGTGAATAGCCGTGGACGTAGCAGGCGTCGCTCATGGCCTTAGAATACCTTACCGATCCAGATGGCGACGGCCTCAGCCAGAGGTTCAAGCACGATACATACGAACCGGTGGTCGAAACTCTCAGGATGCCGTGCCAGTGACAGCTTCTCCAATGCAGCCGCTTCCATGGGCCTGACAACCTTTCCTTCTTGCCGGGCCTCTACAGGCCTATTACTGATGCCGGACGATATCAGTAGCAAAAGGACGAAAGCCATGGACTTTGACAAAGCGCTCGCAGCACATATCGAGTGGAAAATGAAGCTCACAGGTTATCTTTCGGGCACGAACCATAGCCTGAACCCAGCCGATGTCGCTCGAGATGATAAATGCGAGTTGGGTCAATGGATCGCCAGCCAGGGGAGCAAATATCTCACGGTACCGGAGTTTGCCGCTATGAAGAAAGCGCACATGCACTTTCATGCGACGGCAGCGGATGTCGTAAAGAGAGCCGCCGCCGGCGAGAAGGTGACCTCTGACCTTGTGCTTGGCAGCAGGAGCGAATTTGCCGCCGCTTCCCATGCGGTGGCCAAGGCAATCATGGAGATGAAGGATAAGATTAGATAGTAGATTCCGCGCCGGCCAGGAGTGACCTCCACGCCAGGTTCACTGGATGTTCTTCTGCGTCCGCTATGCCCTCCGCGTGGTTTGGCGCCTGCGGCTCACACCTTCGGCATTACCGCCCCATCGCCGATGACGGTGTTCCATTTCCGCACCCGCCACTTGGTGACCACGCCGTTCGTGACGTACGGATCCTTCTGGGCAAAGGTTTCGGCGGCGGCAGGCGAGGCGCCGCGAAACACCAGCACGGCTCCGTCGGCAGGTTCGGTGAGCGCGCCGGCCAAGGCAATCTCGCCGCGCTCGTAGGCCGCTTGAATGTGTTCCAGATGAGCGCGGCGGAAAGGCTCGCGCTTCTCCAGATAATCGCCGGCCACATCGTAAAAAAGAAGATAATGCATGGTCGAGCCTCCCCTTTGCCGGCTATGCCGGAATCGATTTCTTCAGCGCCTGTTGCCGATGAGTCACCAGCAACAGCGCCAGCGCACAAGAGCACAGGTGGGCCAACATATTGCCGGCCCGAGTGACTGGAATTACCGGCACTCTTCCGCCGATGATCAGGTCTGTGGTCTGGGCGCTCGCCAGGCACTCCAGCTCTTTGACCAGGATGCTTCCGGCCTCGACATTGGGAACCGCAAAAATATCGGCCTGTCCCGCCACCAGCGAAACGACGCCTTTGGCCATAGCCGCGGATTCCGAGAAAGCCGTGTCGAACGCCAGCGGGCCATCCAGAAGGGCGCCGGTAATCTGGCCGCGCTCCGCCATTTTGCATAGCACCGCGGCATCCACCGTCGAGGGGAATTTCGGCGTCACCGTCTCTTGCGAAGACAAAATCGCCACCCGCGGGGCGGCGATGCCGAGTGCGTGGCTGAGTTCGATCGCATTCTGAATGATGTCGCGCTTCTCCGCCAGGGAGGGAGCGTTATGCATCATGGCATCGGTAACCAAAACCGGCCGTGGCAATACCGGAACGTCCAAAACGAATACATGGCTCAGCCGCTGTGTGCCGCGTATTCCCTGCGCCATATCCACGAACTCCATGAGCTCGTCGAGGGCCAGGGCGCCGCGCATCAGGACATCCACCTTATGATCGAGCGCCATTGCCACAGCCTGGGCGGCGGCGGCGTGGCTGTCTTCGGTGCTGATAATATCGTAAGGAGATAGATCCAGGCGGGCCTGCTCCGCGGCGGCTCGAATCCGGCCTTCCGGCCCCACCAGGATAGGGCTGATCAGATGTGCTTTAGCGGCCTCGGACGCCGCTCGCAACGAAGACGCATCCACGGGGTGAACGATCGCCGTGCGGATCGGGTTGCGGTCCTTGGCTAACAGAATGAGTTGCTGGTAATGCCGGCCTTTTTCCATCACTTTGACCTCCAGCGGCGGGCTGCGGCCGCGGCGCGGCAATTCGGCAGGCCAGGAGACAGCCGCTGCGCCGTTGACCGCCAAATGGCCATCTTACCCGCTCGCCTGCCGCATGGGAAATGCCGGCGGCGCCTCCGGACGATTACTGCGGGACGTTAGCGGCCGGGGGCGCCGCCGGCGCCACCAACGGGGCCTGAATGCCCAGTACAATCTCCTGGTACACCTGCTGGATGCGCTGCGCCGAAGCGTCCCAGGAATAGCGGGAGGCTTGTTCGTAGCCGCGCTGCTTCAAGCGATCGCGCAGGGGCTGGTCGAGCAGCACGCGGTGAAGCGCGCGCATGATGTCGAAAACGTTTTCCGGGTTCACCAGCACCGCGGCGTTGCCTACCACCTCGGGCAACGACGAGGTATTCGAGGTCACCACGGGCGTGCCGTGGGCCATGGCTTCCAGCGGCGGCAGGCCAAACCCCTCGTAAAGCGACGGGAAAACGAATATCTTGGCCGCGTCATAGAAAATGCGTAACACGTCAATGGGCACGAACCCGAGGAAGCGCACCTCATTCTGCACGTCGCTCTTGATCACGGTGCGGCGCAGGTCGGGATGACTGGAAAGATCATCGCCGATAATAATCAGTTTCAGGTCGGGGAACCGGTCTTCCTTCCGCAGTTCGCCCTTGAGTGCCGAAAAGGCCTCGATGATGCGCACGATATTCTTGGGCGGGCTGATCCGGCCGGCATACAGCAGGAAGGGATAGTTCACCTGGTAACGCTCGGCGATGAATTCGCGGTCGGCGTCTCCGGCATGGCCCATCCGGAAGCGCTCGTCGATGGCGTTATATACGACTTCGATCTGGCCGGAAGGAATCTCGAAAAGCCGCTGCAGGTCGTTCTTGGTGAAGTTGGACACGGCAAACAGCCGCGCCGCCCGGTGCAATACGCGCTTGGTGAATTGGAAATGCAGCACCCGGCGAAAACTGGAGCCGCTGCTGGTGCGGTACATATAGTCCAGCAGGTCGTGCACGGTGACCACATAGGGGCAGGGAAGAAACAGCGGCATGGAAAGCAGATGCGGCACGTGCACCAGGTTGCAACCGGTCTGGCGAACGACGCGGCGGAATTCCATTGCCTGCCCCAGCGGCGTGTCGGAGGGCGTTACCGGGACCGGCTGAAAATTCTCGGGCAAATCGCCGATTTCATGAGCGCGTTCCGGATCGCCGATCAGTATGTACTGATTTTCGTGATCCAGGCGCACCAGCCCGCGCAGAATATTGCGGATGTACGTGCCGACGCCAAAGTCGGTGATGTGCCGGATATCGAAACCGATCTTCACCACCCCTAGTGTAGCTGAAGCGATCAATAGGTGAGCGTAATCATTACCGTATCGGTGTAGCCGGGGCTCATGGCGGCCGTATTCTGCCCGCCGTACGCCCGCGCGTAAACGGTGAACGTGTGCGTGTCCGAGGTGGAGGAGAGGTTGTAGCTGCCCGAAAGCGTGGAGGTGCCGCTGGTGCCGTCGCCCCACAGGTTCGTGCGGCCGGCGTCGATGTACAGGTTATAACTCAGCTGCGAACTGCCTGCGTCCATCACGCGGTTGGAAAACGTTCCGTTCTGTCCGGCGTTGAGCGCAAGGTTGTAATTGACCGGATCTCCAATGTTCCCCGTGCACCGGACGGTAATCGTCCCCAGCGTGTCATCGTTCGAACTGCTCAGGCTGTCATAAAGGCCGAAGGCTGTGGCTGCGGCATCTACGGTGCACACAGCGGTGCCGAAGGCTTGCACCGTGAGCAGCGTGCACGCCAGAAAAAACGCCGGAAGCAGGTGACGGCGGATCATCTGTGCACCTTGCATAGGACCGGCCCAATGCGCGGCAGGGGTTTGTTTTCCGGCCCGGAGTTGACGACGGCTTCGCAATGCTGAGTTCCCCAGCGGGCATGCAGGTGGGCCGGGAATGAAACTTCGGAGACAAAAACTTCCCCGCGTAAGGCGACCGTATAGACTGTGCGATTGGCATTGATCGTGACTTCAGCGTCCAGGGGGAGAGGTTTGCCATCTTCGGTTTCCAACTGAAAGAGCGCACCCGTCGCCGGGATCGCGTCGAATTTTAGGAAGACACCGCTGCGCGACATGGGCACGATGGTCTTATCGGTGAAATCGATTCCCAGATTGACCGGCACCCCGTCATCGTCCAGACGAATGATATTCCGGTTATACGGCACCAGGGTGGGCACCACTGCCAACCCACGATAGCTCGTGCTGGCAATGTACTGGTTGTTGGTATAAACCTTCACTCCGGGAGTGTCGGGAACTTCGACTACGGCAAAACTGTTGTTCAGCCATTGCGAAGGAACGAACTCGTGGTGGATGAAAACCAGGCTGCCCGTCTCCGTAAATCTCGAGCTGATGCCCGATCCCTGCTGCTGGGTGGTCTCCAGTTCGTATCTGCCGTTGTTGCTCTGGGCCGTAATATCCGCGTCTTCGCGTGCGTGATCGTTAACGTCGGTCCGCAGGTTGTAGCCATAGCCATTCCCAACCGGCAACTGCTTGATATACTCCGCGGTGGACGATTGCGTGCCGTCCTGTTGCACGTTGCTGGTCGCCAACATCATGTTGTGCGGCCCCAGCGGCACGACCAGACTGAGAGTTGCGGAGCTCGCATTCTGGAAGCTGTTCGATAAATTCGTCCCCATGGTGAGGTACATGCGGCTCCCCATGCGGTAACTGAACGATGTGCTGATGCCGCTGAAGTCCTGTTTGCTGGGCTGGGTAAGGTCCACGAAGGGCCGATTCTCCTGCCGCAGATAGCCCACCGAAACCGAACCCCGTTTGCCCATCGCGTGCGACACCTGAAACTGGGCCTGGAGCTTGGGGGCGCGCTCGCCGGCCATCATGCCCAGTTGCTGGAATGTACTGCTGGCCACTTGCACGGTTCCCGAAAAGCCCAGGGCGCGCGCGCTATGTTGAAAGGAAACGTAAGCCAGTCCGCCCGCTCCCATGCCGCTATGACTCACTGCGAACTCGCCGCTGATCACGCCTACAGGAAACCAGCCATAATCCGCGCCGGTGCCCACGGTCTGTTGCTGGGCGGTCGCCTCCACGCGGCCATCGACAGTCAGGGTCTTGCTGAATCCGTGCCGTTCCGAACCGGCAAAAAACCCGCTGCCGTAGTCGTCACTGGTGGTGCCGAAGTCGCGTCGCAGGCTGCCGGCTTCGAAAGTGTACTCGTTGACGTTACGGCGCAGAAGCTGCGGCGTGTTCATGTACGACTGGGTGATAACCTGTTGCCTTCCCAGAACGTCGGTTACCACCATCTGCACCTGGCCCTCCCCGGTGATCACCGGGATGTTCTGCATGGCGAAGGGACCGGCGTCAACCTGTTGCCGGTACATGCGCAAGCCGTTGACGTAGATATCCACCGTGGAAGGCTCAGCGGCGGATCCGGACAGGCTGGGCAATACCATGGGCACGAAGTAGGGCTGGGTGGAGAAATCACTGGCCCAGCGTACCCCGGCATAATTCACCTGGCGCGCCCAGGTACCGCTGGAACTGAGTGCATCGCCCAAAGTCAGCGCGGCCATCCGCTCTGGAAACTCGCGCGTCAGCTCCGTGTCCAGGCGAATGGGGGCGGAACTGGCGAAATCGCTATCGGCAAAGCGGGACGTCAGCACTCCCAACCGGCTGAAGAAGCCGGCTTCAAACAATCCCGCCTCGATCGACTTTTGCGCGGAGTAGGTGTATTCCAGCTGGTGATTCAAGAACAACCCTGGTGACGGGGCCATTGCCTGCAGCGGCTGCCGCGCGGCGGCGTCCAGCTGGCTGGTGGCGAATGCCGAAGTGGGCACGTTCAGGGAAAGCTCCTGATCGTGCGGGTTGAGGTCCACTTTGGCTCCGGAAATCTCATCCAGGCGGTACACCGCTTGACCTCCGACGCTCCAGGCGTCGGCCTCGGGAAGGTTCAGCCGCCACTGCCGCAACAAGTCGGGGGATACGTAAAATTGATTGTCTCCCAGCTGAATCATATGGGCAAAGTCGCTGACCTGCCGGCCATTGACCTGCACCGCCAACATCACATCCCGCGACTTGGGCTGCGGAGCCGGATTCGAATTGGTCTTGGTCGCGGCCAATGACAACGAGGCATCGCCGTTGCTCTGGGGTGATAGGGACGAAGGAGGACTTACGGGCCGGGCCGGAGCCCTCTCCTCGGCCCGGCGGGAACCGGCCGCGGTCTCCGCGGGGGTACTGGCATTGGTGGAGCAGTGAATCTCTCCTGAGTCATTGTCGCAAACCGGAATTCGGGCCGGCCGGGGGAGGTTGGTGGTTGCCAGAGTACGCCCCGGACCATTTGCGGAGGGCGCGCTACCGGCAGCGGGCCATTGTGATCCACCGGTGCTGGAGTCGACTCTGGGGTCGCCGGGGCAGTGGATCTCTCCGGCCTCATTCTCGCAAACCGGAGAATGTGCCGTCCGGGAAGCGCCGCCTGCAGAGGCGGCTTGCGCGACCCCAACTGCCGGCCGTGTCTGCGGCGTTGCCGTGCCGGCCGTGTCGCCGGCATCGCCGGAGCAATGGATTACTCCCTGATCGTCATTCTCGCAAACCGTATTCGCCAGTTTTTGCCGGTGTACCTTGCGTGGCGCCAGGGTTTGCCCGGGGTCGGTGTAAGTGGGCGCGATAATCGCCGGCGGCCGCGGTTTGGTTGTGCTGGTTGGGGAGCGGTCAACTCCGGAACAATGGATGGCTCCGTCGTCGTTTTCACAAACCGGAATGGGAGATTGCCGACGTGTCTCCGTCGTCGTGGTCTGCCCGTAACCAAGCGAAAGGGGTGCGATGAACGCCATCGGCAACAGCAGCCTATGGAGAGGAAATCGCAACCGTTTCATGAAAAGCTCCGGTGTCTGTTGCTGCAACGATTGCAAGCCGCCGGGCAAGACGGATTGCATCGTCATTCACGATCCATTCCCGCTGCTGGCTGGGCAGCAGGTATATGGGCTGAGTATTGTGGATAGGGGCGTCCGGCGCATCCGCGCTGGCCAAGTCAAGAGATTTGATCTGAATGTGTGCCGAACCCAGGTTTTTGACCAGCAGCTTTATATGATTATCGCTGGTTCGCACCGCCACCCAGGAAAGCCGCGGGGCGGTGGCGACGCGTGGCGCCACGAAAATCGGGATCACCAGACGTAAAAGGGTCTGAATTCCCTGAAAGTCCGCTTTGGGGGCGTGCGGAACTTCTTCCACCACCAGCCGGTATGAGCGCTCTTGCGTGGTCTCATTCGGCCAGCGCAAACCTAATCGTATGTACTGCGTCTGCTTCGGGCCGACGGTGGCCAGCGGCGGATTCAGCATGACTTCGTCGCTGTCCTGGTAGATGTCTTTTTCCCCGTCCGACGTCCAGATTAAGACGTGCGCCTGCAGCGTGACAGACTCGTCGTTGTGATTGGTGATTTGGAGTATGGAATTTGGCCGCAAGGCCGAAAGGCTGATTCTTACCGGGCTAACCGTGAAAGCGCCGCAGAAGGCCGGTACGGACCACCCGATCGCCGCTATCACTAGCGCGATTCGCGATATTCTCCGGCCTTGTGCGTTGCCTGCTTGCATCGTTCTTCGCTTCCATTCTCAAAGGGACCCATTCCACCGATTCGTTTTTGTGACCGGTGTGAATTAAAACGTAATTGTCGCCACCACGGAGTCGGAGTAAGTTCCGGCCGGCAAACTGTTCTGGCCCGGCGCAACCGCACCATAGACCGTTAGTGATCCTGCTGATCCCGTACCCAAATAGCCTTCCCCGGTGCCGCTGGTGTTGCCCCAGGTGGTGTTTCCGCCTGAGTCCTGTGTAAGGGAATACTTCAGGAAATAGGAGGTGGCATTCACGGTGGCCACCATTTGCCGGCTCGGGGCTGCATCGGTCGAGCCCGAAAACGGGTTGTTTCCTTGTCCCAGGGTCACGGTCGTCTCGTCACCTAATGTGCAAGTGACCGCTATCGTGGTCTGACCGGGAAGTGGCGAAGTTGCATTGGCGCTGACCGGGTCGTAAACTCCGAAACTCATCGGGTTCGCGGTGATCAAGCAGTTTCCGTTAATGGTCGCCGTAACGGTCATGCTGCTGGTGGCTGTGTTCGATGCAAAAGCGAACCCCGCTGCCAGTAGACCGAATACTGCGATTGCTGCGAATTTTGTCGTTCTGTTTCTCAAGGCCTTACTCCTTCCTGCAAACGAGTCCAAGGCCCCTTAGTCCCTTTGCTATACAGGTTATCGGCAGTTCCCGGTACAGCTTTAACGGAATTCGTATCGCGACGATTATGAATTGCTAATCGAATCACCGAAAATAAGGCATTTAGCCGCAGGTTGCCGGAAGGGTAAATGCTTAAAGCTATAGCATGATACCAAAGTATTTCTCAAAATGATGATTTTTGCACCACCTCCGGGGCAGATGCAACAAGCGGCAGCGATTGAAGTTAGTAGTCCTACGATGCGGGCGTAAGTTCCAGCACCGCTTCCTTGGCTCTGTCACCCATTCCGATGCTTTCGATTGCTTTGATAAATCGGTCAAAAGTAATGTTCTGAACGCGATTTGCCGATTTCCAGTGATGTCGGTCTGTGATAATAAGGAACGGGACCGATGGAAGACGTTACGGGGGGAATTCCTCCCGGGCGTGGAAATGATGTAAGCGTTAGATCTTGACAGAGCAGGAACCAGGACAGCGGGCGTGCCTTCGGCTGTAATCGGCCGGCGCGCCCGTGTGCCTGTTTGTTACGAACCATTCCTGCACGTTGTCCGATCCAGCCCTTGTGGGAGTGACTGGTGCGGAAAGTCCTGATTGCCGACGACGATGTCGTAGCCTCTACTCTGGTTAAGGGGCTGCTCGAGTCCTGGGGATTTGAGGTATTGGTTGCCCGGGATGGCGAGGAGGCGGTATCGATTCTGTTGCATCCCACTGATTCGCCGCGTATTGCCATCGTGGATTGGTCTATGCCCGGCTGTAGCGGACTGGAAGTTTGCCGCCGCGTGCGCCTGAACGCCGAGCATGGCTATACCTACCTCATTATGGCAACCGCCCGTGGCGAGCGTAAAGATATCCTCGAAGGTCTCAATGCCGGAGCCGACGATTACCTGGTCAAGCCGATTCTGGCGGCGGAATTGCGCGCCCGCATCGAGATTGGGAAACGCATTGTCAGCCTGCAGGAGCAGCTTCTCTCGGCTTTGGCCTCCGCCCGTTACGAGGCCAGTCACGACTCGCTGACCGGACTGTGGAACCGCGGGGCTGTGATCGAACAATTTTCCACCTTGCTGGCGCGTTGTGAGCGCGAGGGCGGACAAATCGGGCTGCTGCTGGCCGATATCGATCATTTCAAGCGGCTCAATGACACCTACGGACATCAGGGCGGCGATATTGTCCTGCGCCATGTCGCCCGCCTGCTGCGCTTTGCCGTACGCGTGTACGATATCGTCGGCCGTTACGGCGGCGACGAGTTTCTTATCCTGGCGCCGGCTTGTGACCTCTATGACGTCACTCAACTGGGCGAGAGAATGTGCGAGCTCATCGCCAAGTCGCCGATTGAACTGGGCGGCGTGCCGGCAAATGTCTCCATCAGCGTGGGCGCATTGAACGTGCAGAGTTGCGGGCCCGGGCATGAAAGCCGGTTGATTGATGCCGCCGATACGGCTCTCTA
>CAZUCM010000040.1:0-655 GCA_964619235.1 uncultured Terriglobales bacterium | reverse complement strand
AATGAAGGTAGAAATCGGGCGTGCGTGCAGTCCATCAGACTCGACAAGATGCCGGCATTGCCCTCAACCCGGCCGCCCTCCGAAAACCCGCAGTAGACTCACCGCCGCCAACCATATCCCTTGCCGGGTTCCCATGCCTTGCGCACGTATGTGCTTTAGAATGAGCCCACTCTTCGCTGCTATGAGTGGCGCATGATAGCCGGAGCCCTATCTCCCGCAAACTTCATCGTCGCAACGGTTCGATGCCCTGATGGAGATTCCCATCCTGATGGCGGCTATGAAACAATCGAAGTCAGCGGATTGCGTTTTCCATGAACCAAAAGGTTGAATTGCTGGCGCCGGCCCGCGATCTGGACGGCGGACTGGCGGCGATTGCCTGCGGCGCCGACGCCCTCTACATCGGCGCGGCGCGCTTTGGCGCCCGCGAAAGCGCCGGGAATTCGCAGGCGGACATAGCCGCACTGACCCAGCATGCTCACCGTTATTGGGCGAAGGTCTATCTCACGCTCAACACCCTGCTGCGTGACGATGAGTTAGCCGCTGCCGTGGAAACGGCATGGCAAGCGCATGAGGCGGGGATCGATGGGCTGATTATCCAGGACGTGGGCCTGCTGGAATGCGAACTTCCTCCGCTGCCGCTGATTGCCAGCACCCA
>CAZUCM010000039.1:0-13765 GCA_964619235.1 uncultured Terriglobales bacterium | reverse complement strand
GCGAGCGCAGCTATTGGGGCGACAAATGCAGCGATAAGTTCCGCAAGCGCGCCAAGACCGATCGCGTGCCGGTCATCGAAGACCTGGTGGATAAGCGCGACCAGCTTCTGGCTCAGGCGTTGAATCCCGCTTCCGGCAATCGCGGCGTTATCGGCATTCCCCGCGCTATGTTCTATTACGATCGCTTCCCTTTCTGGTGCACCTACCTTCAGGAACTGGGATTTGAGGTAGCCCTTTCCTCGCCCACCGATCAACGGATCTGCGCCACCGGCGAGGAACTTGCCATCGCCCAGCCGTGCTTCCCGGTGAAGGTTGCCCACGGGCACGTACAGGAATTGCTTGCCCGCGATGTGGACTTCGTGCTGGTGCCGAACACGGTGAACGCCGAAGTTCCGCCCGAACTGGAAAAGCTGCACACCGAATCGCATCTCTGTCCCTGGAATCAGACCTTGCCGTTCGTGCTGCACGCCGTGCCGCAACTGGAAGAGAAGCACGAGAAGATTCTGAATCCGACCATCCACTTCCGTTACGGCCAGAAGCATGTGGAGCGGGAACTGGCGGCGTTCTTCGGCGCGCAGTTCAAGATTTCCCGCCGCGTCAATGCGCGCGCCACCAGCGCCGCGTTTGCCGCGCAGGCTGCTTTCAGCGCCGCCATGCAGGAGGTGGGAACGCAAGCCCTGAACCAGCTCGAACAGACGGGAGAGCCCGCGCTGGTGCTGGTCGGCCGGCCATACAATCTTTATGACCGCAGCGTGAACTGCGACATTCCGCGGAAATTGCGTTCGCTGTACGGCGTCAACGTGCTGCCCATGGATTATCTGCCGATTGACCTGGAAGACATCAGCGAAGTGAACGCCAACATGTACTGGAATTCCGGCCGCCGGATTCTGGCGGCGGCGCGCATCAGCCAGCGGAATCCCAATCTGCACGTGGTGTTTATTTCCAACTTCAAATGCGGCCCGGACAGCTACATCAAGTCTTTTATCGACGACGCCACCGGAAAACCCTCGCTGGTGCTGCAGTTTGATGGACACTCGAATGACGCGGGCTTTATCACCCGCTGTGAAGCATATCTCGATAGCAAAGGATTTTTGCGATGCCCGACGGCTGTCGCCATTTAAGCCACAAGATCGAGCCCAGCCATCCGCTGGCTGGCAAAACGGTTTATATCCCCACCATGGCCGAAGGCAGCGCCGAAGCCTTCGCCGCCGTGTTCCGTTGGCTGGGCGTAAATGCCTCGCCCACTCCGCCCTCCGACGCGCGCACTCGCGAACTGGGCGCCAAACACACCAATGGCGACGAGTGCTATCCCGCCAAGGTGACGGTTGGCGATTTTGTCCGCGTCATCGAACAACCGGGCTTTGATCCCAAGCGCACCATGTTCTTCATGCCCACCGCCGAAGGCCCATGCCGTTTCGGTCAATATGCGCCCTTCCTGGCCAAGGTTCTGCGGCAGATCGGACACGAAGATGTCCAGATTCTCTCCCCGACCAGCAAGAACTCTTACAGCGATCTGGGAGGAATCTCCACCCCGTTCCTGCGGGCGGCCTGGCGCGCGCTGGTGGCCGCCGACGTTTTGCGCAAGGCCTTACACCGCACTCGCCCTTACGAAGCCGTTCCCGGCTCCAGCGACCGGCTCTACCAGGAATGCGTCACCGATCTATGCGGCACCATCGAGCGCGGCTGCGCCAACAGCGATTGCCAGTTGCAGGCCATCGTGGCCTCGATCAAGCGATCGCGCGAGCGCTTTCGCCGCCTATCGGCTCATTTCGATACCGACACGCCTTTGATCGGCGTGGTGGGCGAGATCTTTTGCCGCCTGAACACCTTCAGCAACGAAGACCTGATTCGGAAACTCGAAGGCTACGGGGCCGAAGGCTGGCTCAGCGATATCACCGAGTGGGTGCAGTACACAAATTCCGAACAGGTACGCAAGCTGAAGCTGCGCGGCCGGCAGTGGACCATGGATATGCTGAAGGCCCGAATTCGCTGGCGCGTACAGGAAAACGACGAGCACGCCATTATTGCGCCCTTCAAGGAAGACTTCGCCGGCTACGAAGAGCCCAGCGTCTACGAACTGTTCAAATACGCGGAACCCTACCTGCCGAATACGGGCGTGCTCGGGGAAATGGTGCTTTCGGTCGGCAAGGCCGCCTACCTCGCGGAAAAAGGCGCCGACGGCATTATCGACATCAGCCCCTTCACCTGCATGAATGGTATCGTCAGCGAATCGGTCTATCCCAAATTGAGCAAGGATTACGGCAACATTCCCATTCGCAACTTCTATTTTGACGGCACCCAGTCCGACCTGGATCGCGACCTCGGGATCTACATGGAACTGACGCGCTCGTACCGCGAGAAAAAAGCCTACGAACGCAGCTATCCGCACTACTTCCCGCTGCCGGCGTAGGGATTCTCATCTTTCACTACAGAGTCTCCGGCCGGCGGCCGTCTGCCTATCTGTTTCCGAAATTATCGTCGTCCACATCGACGGGGCGGGCAACGGCGCCGGCGGCTTCATCCAGAAAAACCACCGACTGCAATCCCGTAATCTCGAAGCGCTTGCGGCAACGCACGTTCTTGCATCCGGCAAGATCGTCGCGGCGAACCATGTACGAGCGCGCTTTTTCGAACTTGGCGCGGTCCCGCTCGTCGGCGCGTCCGGAAAGCTGGCGCTTTTTCCGGCGAACCAGCCACAGCAGGTCGTATTCCGCCGCTTGCCGGCAGTGCGGACAATTCAATGTATGTTTCCGTGTCTCCTGCCGCTCATCGAAGAATTCACGTTCATCAATTGCCATATGCCCTCGCGCGGAATCCTGCCTGCTGCTTCAAATTATTGCATGGAAGAGGGATTTCCGAGAAAACCCCTCCCCTGACGCCGGATGGAACGGTGCACCCTCCAGGCTCACTCCACTCGCAGCAGCCGCGTGGCCATCGTTATTCTGCCGTATCCATCGTAAGACTCCGCTCATTAGAATTTTCTAATAAACGTAACTTATCTTTCTTTATTGGACGATAAGGTTATTTTGCAGTCGTCGAGCATTTGACCAAAGTGCACAAAGACAGCCCCAACTCGATCAAAAAGGGATAAGCATGGAGATTATCACCGCAAATGTTGGTCAAGGCTCACTGGCCATCGTCAGGCATCAGGGAGAAGCGATCCTGGTGGATTCACGAATTCCCTCTTCTGCCGCCACCGCCACTGCCAACGTAAAGGAGCTCCTGGCGGTGATCCTGAAAGGCCACACGGTAAAGGGACTGATATTTACCGGTTTTGATGACGATCCCTGCGGAACCGAGGGCACCACCATGATATTGCGGACATATCGTCCGGACTGGGTGATGTACCCGAAGTGTTACAAGGACAGCACCGAGGCCCAAATGGTGTTTGCCCTCATCAAGGAAGAAGAAAGAACGCGGCGTGCCTCCGCCCGGCCCCTGGCGAAAGCCGCGATGCGTCTCGACCAGGTTGCCCGGCGCACCTATGGCGGCCTCTCGGACCATTTTGAGTTCGAGCTGTTTTCCCCGCATACAAAAGATGTGGGCGGCTCCGATGGTTGCGGCATTGTTCTTAAGCTGACCGGCGGCGGCCTGGGCGGATTTTCCTATCTGATCACCGGCAATACCGGAAGCGACCGTTGGGAGACGCTCAGCAGCCTATTCGGCAAATCGCTGAAGTCCGATGTGCTGGCTGCTCCTCAGCATGGTTCAAAAAACGCGGTCCATATCCAGGCGCTGGCTCAGATCGCTCCTCATACCGTATTGATCAGCGCCGGCGCGGAGAATCCCCACGGTCATCCCGACCCGGAGGCGATGGCGGTATACCAGCGCGTTGCCCGCAGCGTCTTCTCTACCACCATGCAAGGTGGCGTGTCGCTGCTTACGCAGCCGCGGAACGGGGAAATTACCACCACCATGATACCGTCCACGAATTGAGGGACGGCGTCCACGGCGGCCAAATATCGCCTCCACGTTCAACGCGGATCTGCGAAAGCCCCGGCTATTCCGCCTCGGATCAGGCGGCCGTCATCTCCCCGGCTGGTAGGTCCACCAGGCCAGCCCATCCGGCTCGCGTCCGGCATCGATGGTTCCTGCGAGTACAAAGTTGACCAGATCCACCACCGCGACATAATGGTCGCGCGGACAGGCAACGAATGCGCGTTTCCCGTCAGGTTGCACCTGGATGCCCGAAGCTCCACGCTGCTCGATGGGAATTCGCTTCACGATGGCTCGGCTTCGAGTATCGAAGACGACAAGGTCCTTGCCGGTATGCATGGTCACAAGTATGAAGCGGCCGTCGGGCGTGAACTGCAATCGATTCGCCCCCGGCACCTCCGCCGCAAGCGTGACCGTCACCTTCTCCGTTGCCAGATCGATGATCGAGATACTGCCGTCCCGGTTGCCCACCCAGGCTTCCCGCTCCTCTGGAGAAACGTCAAAACCTTCGGCGCCCATTCCAACCGGGACCAGGGTATGCCTCCAGCCAAGCGTGGTATATGCCGCCGGAGCCGCCGGAGCGCCCGGCACCATTACCGGCTTCACTTCGATCCGATCGAAAATGCTCATGCTCCCGGATCCGGCATTCGAGGCAATGATCCGCTTGCCGTCCCGCGAGACCCATACCAGATGCGTCTTGTCCTGTCCGGTTCCCAGTACCGCCTCTATCCGCTGAGTGCCGGGATTGAGAACTCCCAGCGCCTTCGACCCCTCGGCCGTGAACCATAGCCTTCCGTCATGCACCTTCAAGCCGTGGGCGCCCCGCAATGGAGTCAAATCGATCGGCGGCATCGCTTTCCGGGCGGCCAGATCCACCACCGCAAGCGTATGCAGCGTGGCTTCGCCGTAATTCGATATATACGCCGTCCGTCCATCGGGTCCGACGGCGACTTCATGCGGATCTTCGCCGATCGGTACACGGGCCAGCACGCGAAGCGTAGCGCCATCGACGATGGCCAGCGCATGCGACTGTTTGGTCACTACCAGCAGCGCTCCCTGCGGCTGCCCGCTTTGCGCCATCACGATCATGCTTCCAAACCAGACAATCCCCGCCGCCAGACTCCTCAGCGCTCGACTCATCCTTATCTCCTTCACTGCCGCAGCGCCATGCAGATGCACCGCTATCCACCATCCATCATATAACCGGAGGAACCACAGAAATTGCGCGGCACTTTTCCGCCGGCGCTACGTTGGCGCTTTCCTGTGTTGGTCGTAAGATAACCAAATGAAGCGGAAAACCCCAAAACCCTTTCGCGCCACCAAGGCGGTGAAGTCGGCGGCCCGCAATCTGCTCGGTTCGCCCCGGCCCTCGCAGATCCTCCCGGCGGAGAAAAAGCGTACTGTGGCTCCGCGCAAGTATAAGACGACCCTCGCCCGCCTGTTGGAAGAAGAATGACGGCTCATTTATGATGCGGTCATGTCCGAACTGAAGACCTATTTCGCCACCGACCGCTTCGCCACCGGCATTGGCATCGAACTGCTGGAAGTCCTTGAGGGTTTTTCGCGTGCGCGGCTGACGATCAACGAATCTCACCTGAATGCCGCCGGCGTGGTACAGGGCGGCGTTGTCTTCACGCTGGCCGACTATGCTTTCGCGGCCTGTTCGAACTCTCACGGCACGCTGGCGCTGGCCATCAACGCCAACGTGAGCTTTCTGCGCGCAGTGCGCACCGGCGTGCTTACCGCGGAGGCTCGCGAAGAAGCGTTGAGCCGGGCTCTCTCCACCTGCCATGTGCGCGTGACCGATGAACAAGGAGAATTAGTCGCCCTCTTTCACGGCACGGCCTTCCGCAAGAGCCGGATTATTCCCTTGCCATGACCAGCCAACTACACCCCAATTAGTGATTATTTCGGTAATTAGTATTCACTTAAGTCAAGAAAATCAGACTGTTGCGGCAGTTACTTACGTAATTAGCAAACCCTTAACTGACCCATACTAGGTCATTAGCCGTAGGGAATTACCCCTTCACATTCGCCAATCACACGAGTAGTTAACATGTGTTATCTCTCAACACACCAGCCAGTTGCAAAGGCCGGGAAGTTTTCCTCTGCCCCAAAAATGGTGCAAACGCCAGAACCGTGGCATTAGAAGTGCTTATATGAGCTCGAACTAACTGTTCGGAATAATCTCCGACAGTCGGCCCCAGCTGTGATCCCTGTAGTTTCGGCCCCTGATTTTTGATCTCGATGAGATTCAGGATTAAACATAATGCGTGTTTTCGCTGGAGCAAGATTGCAGTGAGACGGATTGACGGGGAAAAATCATTTCGCGCTCACGTATTTCTTACTGTGCCTCCTCCGGTGCATACACGGGCAGCTATAGGGTCTGGCTGCCTTCACCATGAGGCATTCACATCCCAAAGGAGAACTAACGATATGAAAATGTTCAAAAATATTGCATTACTCGCGTGCTTCGTCGGTTTGGTATCCCTGGGCGCCTTCGCCGGCACCTCGGGCACCTTGGACGTATCGGCGAGTGTAACCACGACCTGCAATGTTCAGACTGGCGCCGCTACCCTGGCATTTGGAGTGTACGATCCTGTCGTCGCCAACGCGTCTACCGGCCTGGACCTTTCGGGGTCGGGTACGTTTACGCTGCAGTGCACCAATGGCGAGCAGCCGTATATCACGTTGGATGACGGCCAGACCGCTGGCGCCACTGACAGCACCCGCGCGATGTCGCAAGGCACCGGCGGCACAAAGACCCCGATGAGCTATAACGTCTATTCCGACTCGAGCCATAGCACCCTGTGGCCCAGCACCGGCGGTTACCAGTATCCCAGCCAGATGAACGGCACCGCACAGACGGTCACGGTTTATGGCTTGGTCCCTAAGGGCCAGAACCTTGCCGGCGGAAGCTACACGGATATGATCGCGATTAACGTGATCTTATAGGCGAAGACGGACTTAGCTCGTCCTGCGATTTGCGGATTTGCGTGTGCTGTGGTTCTGGGCCGTGGCCATGTAGTTGGATAGAATGCGGCTGAAAGCACGCGAATCGGATAGCAGGTAGTCCATTTGATGGGCGGGGGATTAACGGTCAGTGGGAAGTCGGCCACGGACGCGCCCATCTTTAATCCCCCCATTTTACCTGGGTTTTGTCTCCCGCATGGGTGTGGGCAGATTGCCAGTCAGTTGTCAACCAGTGGGTGTGCTCAACCGATGGAAAGAATCAGCATAAGACGGCTGCAAGCAGTGGTATTGCTCACCGTCGTCGTGTTGCATTCGACTGGGGCGTTGGCCGGCACCACTACGGGCAGTCTGACGGTAACCGCCACGGTGAACAGCTCGTGTGCACTGACTTCCAGTGGCGCGGCGTCTTTCGGCGCCTACGATCCGGTCAACACAAACGTTTCGCCTTCGAACCCGGTTGTTCTCACTACCAGTTTTCAGCTCCAGTGCACGAATGGAGCGAAGCCCACGATACTGCTGGGCCAGGGATACTATGCCAGTCCTAATTCAAGCGATAGCTCTCCGATCCGCAACATGTCGGACGGCAAAGGTGACCTCTTGAATTATCAGCTTTATACTTCGGCGGACCGCACGACGATATGGGATAACGCGACTGGAGTTACGCAAACGGCGACCGGCCTGGTACAGACATTGTACGTTTACGGCAGTGTTCCCGGCGGCCAGAATGTGCCCGCCGGAAACTACTCAGACACAGTGGTTATAACCGTGAGTTACTAGCCGGAGTGGTTTCCGGCCTGGGGGAGGGACTTATGTTGACTCGAAGATTTTGGTTGATGGGCCTGGCGGTCCTGCTTTCGACAACCGCTATGGCGGCATCTTTTTCCGTAAATCCCGTGCGCGTAGACCTGGCGGCGGAGCGGCCCTATACGGTCATGCAGATTATCAACTCGGCCGATATGCCCATTACCTTGCAGGCGCGGGCCTACCGGTGGACGGAATCGGACATGGCCAAAGGCGGCGGTCTGGTCAGCACGGATGCCATCATCCTGAACCCCCCGCTGTTGACGGTCCTGCCGCACTCGATAAGATATTTGCGCCTCGGCCTGCGGACGGCGAACACTGGAACCACGGAACTGCCCTACCGCTTGGTGTTGCAAGAGGTGCCCAAAGCCGTCGATGACAAAGAAGGAGCGGTGCTGCGAACCATCGTGCGGATGACGATTCCCATTTTTGCCGTAGCCAAGTCCGCGACGGCGCCCAAGCCGGAATGGAGCTTGCAGCAGACTGGACTCGGCAAATACAAGCTTTCGCTGGCGAACAAGGGGACTGCGCACATCCATGTCACGACTCTCGACATTTCTCCAGCCGGCAAGACGGAGGCGCTCAAAAAGCTGAATGCGCCCATCTACGTGCTTCCGGGACAGAGTTATTCGTGGGACGTTGAAGGCATGGAGTTCAACGGCCAGACACACTTGAAGCTCACAGGAACTACCGATGCCGGCAACTTGGAAGAGACCCTGCAAGCCACGTATTCGACGGCGGCGGCAACCCCTAACTAAGCTTGGCTGGCTGGTTTTAGGGTTACTCGCCGGTTTCGCCGGAAGGGCGGAGGCGCAGGCAGCGCCGGCCCCCGGCCCCGGCGCGTGCGCAGAGGTGTATGCCAACTCAGGGTGTCTTTACGGGAGGCCGCCGGCGCCCGCGCCTACGATGGCCCCGCTCATTTCCGCCAGTGGATCCGCTGAGGAACCGGCCAATCCTTATGAGCAGATGTACGTCGCGGTTTCGGTTAACGGCAAAGCCATTACCCAGTTCGCGGCTGCTTTGCGCAGCCAGGATGGGCGCTATCTGGTGACCTCCGATGTGCTGCACGATGCCCGACTGGTGCCGCCGCCCGCCCCCACGCTTACGCTGAACGGGCAGGCTTACTATGCCGTGGAATCGTTGCCGGGAGCGCGTTACCGCTTCGATGAGGACCAGCAGATGTTGCTGGTGCAGGCGATTCCCGGCGATTTTGAAGCCACCACAATTGACAACAGTATCCACCGCCACTATTCGCCTCCTACTCCGCCTCCCTTCGGCCTTTTCTTGAACCATGACATAAGCTTCATACACACTACCGCCAGTCAGTTATCCGGAGGTGAGTTCCAAACCGTGCTTTTCAACCCCCTGGGCGTACTGACCAACAATATGGTCAGCACGAATCTTCTGGCCGGCCAACACCTGTTGCGCCTGGACACGAACTTCACCCGGGAAATGCCCGGGCACCGAAGGATGCTGACCGTGGGAGACACCGCCAGCGCATCCACTTCCTGGGCGCAGTCGGTCCATTACGCGGGAGTGCAATTCGCCAGTAATTTTGCCTTACAGCCGTCCTTTGTCCCGTTCTTGCTGCCCAGCATGCACGGCGAAGCGGCCGAGCCTTCCACGGTAAATATTTACGTCAATAACGTACTCAGCATGAAAGAACCGCTCGATACGGGTCCGTTTACCGTCCAGAACATTCCCACCCTTACGCAACAGGGAGACATACAGATGGTGGTGACGGACATGACCGGCCACCAGCAGGTGATTACCCGCAGCTACATCACTTCCAGCCAGCTGCTGCGCCGGGGCGTGAGTTCGTACACCTACGAAGGCGGCATCATGCGCTGGGGCGAGGGCACCGCCTCGGACAGTTATCACACCCCGTTTGCCGCCGGAACCCAACGTTATGGGATACGCGATAACCTGACCGTGGATTTTCGCGGGGAACTGCTCGGCTCCAGCCAGACCGTAAGCGCCGGAGTCGAACTGGGACGGCTGCGCTGGGGCGTGCTGGCCGGCGATGTTGCCGTAAGCCATAGCACCGCCGGCGTGGGCACGCTGGCCTATTTGCTGCTGCAACGTCAGACACGCCTTTGGAGCATCTCCGGCACCGCCCGAATGGCCGCGCCTTCGTTTCGCCAGTTGGGACTGCTCCCGGGCCAATTGGCGCCGCGTCTTCAGGCGCAAGGCCAACTGGGGCGAAGTTTTCGGCGCTCGACATCTGTGGCCGTTGGTTATCTCTTGCAAGAGTGCCAGGGTACGGTGGATTGCGACGGCCCGGCCCGGCACATGAATGCCGCGACCGCGTCCATGGGATCGCGACTGTGGAAGTGGGGGTCCTTAAATGCGACCGCGACTTATTCGCCCGCCGTACAAAAGGGAACGTCGTTTGCCCTCACCCTGACGATCCCGATGGAACATCGTCGCAATCTGATGACCACCGCGGAGTTGTCCGGCGCAAGTCAATCGAATCTGGTCGAGTTCCAGCAGTCGATGCCCAGCGGTGACGGCTATGGTTACCGCGCACGCTATAACACGGACAATACGGACGTAGCCGGCGAAGTGGACATTAGCGATCACTATGGGAGCTATAGTCTGGCCAGTGAACGCTCGGGGCTGGGCACGGAATACAGCGCGGAAGAGCGCAGTTCCCTCATCTTCATGGGCAAGCAGGTGATGGCAACCCGGTGGGTGGACAATAGCTTCGCCCTGGTGGATGTCCCCGGTCAGCCCGGCATACGGGTCTATGCCAACAATCAATACATTACCAGGACGAATGGGCGGGGATTGGCAATCGTCCCTCTCGCCCCCTTCGACACCAACGTTGTGCGCCTGGATGACAAGGACGTTCCCGTGGAGATGACCATGGACCTCGGGGAGCAGACGCTGGTTCCTTACTCCCGGACGGGAATGATGGTGCGCTTTAAGGCGCAAGAGACCAACGGCGCCACCCTCATCCTGAAAGGCGCCGACGGAAATTTCCTGCCTGTCGGCACCGTGGTTATGGTGCCAGGGGCGACCGAAAGTTACGAAGTGGCTTACGATGGAGAAGTCTTCATTATGAATTTGGTCACCCCGGCGCAGCTGCATGTGCAGGGCGAAAAGTTCGAATGCGACGTAGCGGTACCGAAAGCGCCCCAGGGGGTTGCGTTGCCCCGCATCGGGCCGCTGGTTTGCAAAAACAAATGAGCATGCGTACGCGAATCCGGATCTTGGGGCTGTGGGCGGCGCTGTTGATGACGCCGGCGGCTTGGGCAGCCAGTTGTACGCTAACCAACTCCGGAATCTCTTTCGGGGCCTACGATCCGCTCGCCGCACAGCCCCGCGACACCAATGCCACCATTCAAAACACCTGCGTGGGCGCGCCCGGTGAAAACGTGAGCTACGGCATTGCCGTCAACGAGCTTTCCCCAAGCGGTTCCACCATGACTTTGTCGAACGGTTCCATGGCGCTCCAGTACGACCTTTACCTGGATCTGGGGCGCACGGTGATTTGGGGAGATGGCACCAACGGCACCAGCATGATTCAAGATTCCTACAACATCACCTCCGGGCCCGTTGACAAAACCTATACGGTGTACGGGCGTATTTTTGGCGGACAGTATACCGCCACCCCGGGGGCCTACTCCGATTCCCTGGTGATCACGGTTTCTTACTAACCGTTCCCTTGTCCCCGGTTTTTTCCCGGGATTCGAAACACCGCACGGCTTCAGCCCCCGCCGCCTCCATCAGGGCGATTTTTCGCGCAAAATTAGATCCAGATAATAGGCCGATTAAAGCCAGCTAAACGCCCGATTAAATCGAGCTAAATGGCCGGTTTTAGACGGTTTTTGCATAAAGCGAAGGAACCATTGTGGCGATTTAGAAAGGTGACCCACTCTGGCGATTGAGGCCGGGAGACAGGCGGAAGACCAATCGCATGCCAGGGCACGATTGGCCGGAAGCCAGCGAAAGATTGATAGACGCGCGGAAATTCTCCTGCCGGCGCGGTGATTTTTGAATCTAATCTTTATGTCTTCCGCTTTCACGTATGGCCCCGCTTTCCGGGATGTGAGCGGGGCCGAGTGGGAAATCATCGCCAGTCGATGGGCATAGTCGGGGACCATGGAGCCGGTATCATGAAGCACCTGCCAGCGGCCGCACTGATAGTCATTTTTCTTTGTTCCACCGGGGTGTTGACTTTCGGTGCTTCCAAAAGTCTGACGGTTAGCACTACCGTGAACAATTCCTGTGCGTTTACGGCGGGTGATAATGCGTTGACCTTTGGCACGTATGACGCCGTAGGAGCAAACGCTACCACCCCGCTCGCGCAAATTGCCATTTTTCAACTGCAATGCACCAATGGGACCACCGCCAGAGTGCTGCTGGATCAGGGCCAAAACCCCAGCGCCGCTTCCACCGATGCGCTGCCGCTGCGCAATATGACGAACGGCGCTTTCAAACTGAGCTATCAGCTATACACCACGAGCACCCGCACCACCACCTGGGATAACCTGACCGGGGTTTCACAAACGGTGAACGGAACGGCACAGCCGATCAGCATTTACGGCAGCATTCCCGCCGGCCAGAATGTGCCCTCTGGAACCTACACCGACACGGTAATCATTTCCGTGAATTACTGATTTGGCGGAAGCGTGTGCCAGTCGAATCCGCGCCGGGTGACCCGTCCTTGCGCTCCTCATTGACACAATATGCTCTATAAGGCATACTTTTTGTATGAGGTGGAATGCTTATTTTCACCCGAAGTTCAAGGCCGAATTCGACAAGCTGTCGAATTCGGTTCAAGACGAGCTGATCGCGTCTCTGAACACCTCGATAGCCTTTAGCCGAAGGGGAGCCTATGATGCGCGGAATGGTTTCGGTTGATGAAGTGATTGCGTCCTTGCCCAAGGAGCGGCGGGACGCTATCGAGGCAAGGGGAAAGAAACTACTGGCCAGGATCAAGAGTCGCATGACCCTGGCCGAGATTCGCAAGGGACGAAAGATCAGCCAGGCCCAGATGGCCGAGGTTTTAGGGATCGGCCAGATGCAGATATCGCGGCTGGAGAAGCGCAAGGACCCTCGTCTGTCCACCATGCAACGCACCGTGGCGGCTATGGGAGGTCACCTGACCATGATTGCGACCTTCCCGGATCAGGAGCCGATCATACTTCTCACGGCTGCATCTTCTGACCGGCCAAGAGCCGCTCAAAAGAAGAAGCCTCGCGCAGCCAGGACATCCGCCCGAGCTCAGGCTCAAACACGAGCCTGAGCGAAGCGAATCGTGAACTGTCAAACGGCCGCTACCAGACCGGACAAGTTTCTTGTTCATTGAGATTGGGCGCTACGGGTTACCAGAGAGAACACAGACGGGTCGCGAGTCGCGGGGAAGCCTGCGTCAATCATTCGTGACTCGCACCCGTGACTCGCGACTTTCGCCGATGGCCGGGAGCCGAACGCGATTCAGTTGTCAAAGAAACTGCCTGGTTCCCCTGGGGGAAGCGGAGAAAAATTTCAAATTTTAAATTTCAAATTTCAAAAGTTCGACGTTTCAGCCTGCGCAGCTACGGTGGAGGGCGCAAATCGGCATTGTCAGCGTAGGAACTGGCCAGCACCGCAGGGGGCGGCAGGGCGGTTGGCGGTTGAAAATCATCCTTCTCAACCATCTCACTTAGTGTCACCAGTGCCGGGTCCCCGGTTCCGTGCCCGAGTTCGGCTGCAACCGGCTCGGCGAGACGAACATGGACCAATTCATCCTTCTCAACCATCTCATCTTGCGCATCGTTATTATCGTTATTATCGTTATTATCGTTGGCATCGTCCGCAACGTTATTTTCGTTCGCATCGTCGTGTGTCTGGTGTGGCGGGTTATCGCCTTCCGAGGCGACGACCGGCGAGCGATGGCAAGCGACCATTTCCGGGTCCATCTCCAGGCCCTTGTCCGGGTCCAGTGGCGTGACATCGGCGTTGGGCAGAGCCCAGATCCAGTGTCCCGTCCCGCTCAATTTACGGCACACGACATGCAGCTCGGCTTTGGCGCGCTGCAGGGTGGCCTTGGAGATTGCGGCACTGC
>CAZUCM010000038.1:0-14014 GCA_964619235.1 uncultured Terriglobales bacterium | reverse complement strand
TCCGAGACGGTGACAATTCTGGTCACGAACAGAGACAGCAAGCGCAACGAGGAGACATGCTTCTTCAACCACGACAACGTATGCAACGGCCGGATTTCCCCGTGATAATGCCAGACCACGCTGACTCTCTTCAGCCAGCAGGCGACATACACGGCAAGGAACCAACCGCCGGAACAGAAGTGGAAATTCACCAGATCGGGCCGGATGGCGGCCAGCGCCCGAATCATCTCCCGTGCCCCCGCGGCGCTGCTCCAGTCGCTACTGACCTCCTGAACCGTGGCGCCAGCGGCTTCCAACTCCTCCCGAACCTCTGCGGTTTCGACCGAGGGACAAATAAAGGTCACGCGCCAGCGATGTTCGGCCGCCTTACAAGCGGTCCGAATCATGAAATCTTCAAAGCTGCCGTGCTTCTGCAGCCGGGATTTCATAACCACTACGAGCCGCGGCAGGCCAACCGGCCCGTCTTGCGATTCGGATCTCGCTCCCATGAATTCCCTTTTCCTTTTGGACCGCTGGCCGCAATCACTCGAAGCGCCGGAACTTCCATCCTCAAACGCCAACTCACCCGGCCTTGCGCATACGTCCGCCGGGCTGCACAAAGAGCATGCCCTGTTATGATCGGCATGCTGACGAAATCAATTTAGTCGCAGGTTGATATTCGGCTTGCCTGCATTATACTTCAGGCAGTGCTCGGTGGTGCCGGGAAAACACGTCGCCGGCCATCCATAACTCTATGGCAGAAAACGACTTGTTGCGTCTGGTTTTGCTGACTGAGGTGTTTCTTCCGCATGCCGGCGGTTCCCGTTACTATTACTTCAATCTTTTCAGGCGCATGGCTGGTTTGCATTGTGACGTGACCGTGCTGACCAAGAAAACTCCGGGTTGGCAGGCCTTTGACACACAGGAACAGGCCAGCTCCTTCCGCATCCGCCGCCACTTTGAGCCGCTGGCTGACGTGCCCCGTCCGCGATGGGCGCAAGCGCTCGGCTTGTTGAATGCAGGTGCCTGTTCCACTCTGACCGTCACGGCAGCGGCCCCGCTCTTCCAACGAACCGACGTCTTGCATTGCGGTGACCTCTACCCACCGGGCGCGCTTGGACTCATTTTGAAGAAAGCGTTTCGGTTGCCGCTGATCGCTTATTCCCACGGGGAAGACATCACCCTGGTTGATTCGTTGCGCTTTCAGCCCAAGTTACGAGACTTGATCTACCGCACTGCCGACGCCGTGATTGCCAATGGCGATTTTGCCATCCGGAATCTGCAACGCATTGGAATTGACCGTGCCAAGATTCACAAAATCACTCCCGGGCTGGATACCTCCGTGTTTTGTCCTCAACCGCCGGATCGCCAGTTGCGGGAGCTCTATGGAATCACCGAAGAAGTGGTCATTCTGACGGTAGGCAGGCTGGTTCCCCGCAAGGGCCAGGACCGCGTCCTTCGCGCATTGGCAGCCATTGCTGCGAAGGTGCCGCGCTTCAAATACATCATCGTTGGACAAGGGCCGGAAGAAGCGGCGCTTGTTAAACTTGCCGCCGGACTCAATCTGCAGGACCGCGTCGTGTTCGCGGGCCTGGTCACCGACGAAAGTCTGAATCGCTATTACAACCTGGCGGACATTTTTGTCATGCCCAACCGGGACGTTGCCGGCGACGTGGAAGGCTTTGGCATGGTATTTCTTGAGGCCAACGCCGCAGGAAAGCCGGTGATTGCCGGCCGTTCCGGAGGGGCCATAGAGGCGGTAGACCATGGCAAAACCGGATTCCTGGTAGACCCCGGCGACGATGGAGAACTTCGCGACGCCCTGCAAACGCTCCTCTCGAATCACGAATGCCGGCAATCGATGGGAGCCGCAGGCTTGCATCGCGTACGTTCGGAGTTCGACTGGGATTCGCGCGCTGCCAGACTCAGGGAGATCAGCGCCGAAGTGGCCGTGCGCGGTTGCGGGGCGCCCCGCTGACCCGGTTGATTCATGAAGAAAACGGCAATTGTGCCGGCCCGCCTTGTGTCGTCACGCTCATGAATCATTTGGACTTTGGCGGTTTTTCCACTCCCAGCGGCAACCGCATCAGCCTTCCGATGCGCGATTCGATCGAAACAATCCTCTCACATGATGAATGAACGGATGAAAGAGCCGCGCCAGATTCACGTCGTATGCCAGGCTTTCCTTCACGCACGCCAGCGCATGCCGGTACTCCTTGTGATCCTGTAAATAGCACCGGCCCATATGCCACATCTGTGCGGCATAAATCTTCGCCGCGGCGGAGTTACCGGCATCGGCAATGCGTTTATGGTGCTGGCGGCATACCTTTTCGCTATACGCCAGAATCTCCCGGCGTCTGGTAATAATACTTCCCTCGCGCCAGACATAGTAATAAAGCGGGCGGTCAATATAGACGAACGGCTTCCGCATCTCAAACAATCTGATATAGAGGTCCCAGTCTTCCATGTAGCGGAATGCCTCGTCGTAAGCCCCCACTTCAAAAAAATCGTCCCGCCGGTAAAACATTGCGCGGCAGAGATACTGGGACCGGAGAATCCCCAGAAGAGGATCGCCCTCTGGAGGACGCGAGCTGGCCACCTCTAATCCCTCTTTTGAACCCGCCTGTCTGATCCGAAAGGAATCGATGATGCACCAGGCGGCGTTCGCCGCATCCGTTGCGTCCGTCATCACCTGCAAGGCTTCCGGAACGATCGTGTCGTCCGCATCGAGAAATGCCAGATACTTGCAATCGGCAGCCTGAGCGCCCGCATTTCGCGCCCCCGGCAATCCACGGTTCTCCTGCTGTATATAACGAATCCTGCCGTCCTCGGCATAGGGTCGGAGTACCTGCTCCGTGTCATCCGTCGAACCATCGTTCACTACGATAATCTCGCAGTCACGCATGCTCTGTGCCAGCACTGACTCGATTGCCGCCGGCACCAAAGCCGAGCAATTGTACGATGGAATGATCACACTGACTTTAGGCATTCAGAAAGCTCCCGCTATGGCTGGTTAGGCAATTGCTGCGCCGGGACATGGGGTCTCCGGGCTATTCTTGAGCAAACCGTTCGAATCATCTCCCGCATTCCCAACAAGCCCCAGGCGCTTCGCAGCGCCCGCACTGCCGATCGTCTTCTTCGCCCGGCCATGCTGGCGCGCGCATGCCAGTACAGCCGCTGGGCGAGAAGAATCGATATTTGCCGGCCGGCCCGCTGTTTGCACACCTCCCGCAGCTCGCATATGAATCGCCGGTCCATGATTTTCTCGTCTTCCAGAAACCGGTGATGATCCATCTCTTCCCAGAGCGCTCGTTCCTCATCGGTCAATTGGCGTTCGCCATCAATCTTGAACGCCGAACGCAAATCGTCGAGCATCTCCGCAAACAGCCCGGCATTCGCCATCACTCCCGATCGTTGCAGATAAGCCTGCCGTAATAGAACCGGGGAAGGGTATGCGGAACGGCTTTCCTGGGCAAGATAATCCTGCAATGGAGTTTCCTGGCGAATCTTCCCAATGATGATTTTGTCGTAAACCCGCCACTTGGCGAGCTTCTGCTCCGCCGTGAAGCGGTCGCGCGCACTCCCGCGTAGTCCTTCATGTTGCCGGAAGATAAACATCGGTCCGGGCACTCTGGCGGCGGCGCAACTATGGCTGAGGCGCAGCACCATATCATAGTCCTGAGAGCGAATCAGCCGCGTATCGAAGGGGCCGACGCGGCGATATACCGCCGTCCGGACCAGGATGGCCGCCGAGGTCTCCAGCAAGTTGCCCTTGCGCAGAAGAGTTAAGAACAAATCGGCATCCGGAAAGGCGGGAACTTCTTTTTCAATTCCATGTCCGTCCAGGGTTCCATCGGGAAGCGACTGGGCTTTGATGTAACCGGCAAACGTCATGCCCAAATCAGGATTGGCGGCCAGGGGAGCCACCATCCGTTCCAGAGCATGCGGCAGGGCAACATCATCGTCATCGAACGTCCACACAAAATCTCCCTGCACGCGCTCCAGTCCCAGGTTCAGGGCAGTGGATTTTCCTCCATTCGGCTGGCGTATCACCTGCAGCCGCTCGCCGTAGCCGCGCAGGAGATCCGCGGTTCCATCCGTACTGCCGTCGTCGACAACGATGATCTCGAACGGCTCGAGCGTCTGCGCAAACAGACCGGCAAGGCACTGGGGCAGAAACTGCGCGCGGTTATAGGTGGGGACCAGTACCGAGATTCTGGGCTTCATGCTTATGGAATCTAGTTCCGGGCGGCGGCCGGCTTCATGAATCGGGCGGTGATCCACGCGGGACGATTCGGCACACTCTCGTCGTAGTGGTCTCCCTTTCGTATCTGCCCGTACATGTCGTGATCGCCAATTTCAAATTTTTTATACTCGCAGAGTTCAAGGACGTCGCCAAACAACGCCGGAACATCGTGAATCGTGACCGGCTCGCATGCCGTCGGTTCATGGTCGACTTCGACCATGATCAAAAACGTCCCCCCCGGCTTGAGAACCCGCTTGATTTCCGATGCGGTCGCTCCCACATTTGCCACATGGTCAAGCGAGTTAAAGGTGCAAACCACGTCGAAATAGTCGTTGCTGAAGGGAATGTGCTCGGCGGGCGAGTCCACATAACGCATCTGATGCTTGTCCGCCCCCAGTTTCAGATACTCATTCGCCAGTGGATCCAAGCCAATCCGCTCGGCAGCCTCGGTCGCCCATTCCAGACTTCCCCGCGGCCCGCATCCCACATCCAGAATCTTTTTGCCGCGGTAAAAGTCCGTGTCCAGGCCAAAGTACTCGCGATAGAAATAGCTGTAATGGTCGTTGCGCAGTACCGTCTCCCGCTCGAGGCGAGATCGCCAATAGGAAAGCTCGTGCTCTTCTTTGTAGCGGGTCGGGCGAAGCGTACGGTATAGCCAGTCCAGGAATGCCCGATAAGGACGCCCTACCGTTCGCTTTATGGATTTCAGGAGTTTCAACATGGCTGCTCCAACTTTCGACTTTGTTCAGCCCGTGCATCCGGACCACTCGCGCCGGACGACAAGACCGTGTAACTGGATTCCTTATCCTTTTAGCGCCCGCGCAACGGCATCGTCCTTCCGCCCGGCGGATTTCGTCTCAGCCGGTTCCGTCGCGGAGCCCCGCGCCGCTTCCTTCCTGCAGCATAGCTTGTATCGAATGCTCCTCGCTAAACCTGAAAGACTTAGCAGTCTCAGAATCGTCGTCAGGTAGCGCATCGCTTTACGATACCTGCGCATTCGGAGGCAGCCGAGAGCGCTCCAGTAAAGCTGCCGTGCCAATAGGAAGGGAACTTCCCGGCCGGGGAGGCTGCTGCATGACTGTCGCAGGTCGCAGGCAAACCGCCTGTCCCAGATGAGTTCCCCGTCCAGAAACAAATCCGGCCGTACGTCGTTCCAGATTCTTCGCTCCTCACCGGAGAGCGGAGTGCTGCCGTCGACCGCGAACGCCAGCCGCAGGTCCTCCAACATCTCCTCAAACCGGCCGAAGCGGGCCATCACTTCCGATCGCTGCAAGTACGCTTGCCGCAGCCGGGTGGGCGAAACCTCCGCTGAGGGATCGCTCCGGGAAAGATAGTCTTCGATGGGAATGTTGCTGCGCAGCTTTTGCGCAATGATCATGTCATACGCACGCCACTTCGCCATGCGCTGTCCCGCATCGAAACGATCCTTCGCACTTCCCCGCGGGCCGGCATGCTGCCGGTACAGAAACGTCGAACCTGGAACCCGGACGGCGGCGCAAGCATGGCTCAGACGCAGCGCCATATCCCAGTCCAAGGCGCGAATCAGGCGGGGATCAAAAGGCCCGGCCTCACGGTACACCGAGGTTCTTGCCATAATCGCCGACTGCCCCAGAAAGCAGCCCTTCTGGAGTAATGCCAGGAACAAATCGCAATCCGGAAAGAGCGGCATCTCCCTCTCGGATCCGGGCAGGGCCAGGCTGCCGTCCGGGCGGGTGTCCGCCATGATGCAACCGGCAAAGGTCATGCCCAGGGCAGGATTGCTCTCCAGCGGAGCGACAAGATGTTCCAGAGCGTGCGGCAGTGCGATGTCATCATCGTCGATGATCCAGATGTAGTCTCCCCGCACCGCGTCCAGTCCCAGATTCAAGGCACTGGACTTGCCGCCATTCGGCTTCGGAATATGCCGGATGCGGTCTCCGTACTCGCGGAGGATTTCCGGCGTCCTGTCCGTACTGCCGTCATCGATAACGATGACTTCAAATGGCGGCACGCTTTGCTGGAAGACACTCTCAAGGCAAAGTGGCAGGAGATCGGCGCGGTTATAGGTGGGAACCAGTACCGATATCTTGGGAACCATGTCAGCGAGTTTCCGTATTTGCACTCTGCTTCGAAAAGACAAAGCAACCCAGTTGGTGGGGCGCACTCTCGTCAGGCGCCTCTTCCCAATCGCAAAGTGCGCCCGTGTCCCACATCGGTCCGGTGAACATCTTCCAGAGTTCGCGCCGTTCGATCCGCAGTCCCGACTTCAACCACTGCTGCAGTTCCACCTGCGAGGAGGAACGGCATTTGTACGGAAAGTCCTTTCCGTACACCGCATCCGGATGCTCATAAACGTTGGGATACGGATGTTGCGCCGAGTATGGCGTGGTGAGAATGAGAATTCCACCCGGCGCCAGCAGATGAGCCATATTGGCGACGGCCTTGGCATGGTCTTCAATATGCTCCAGCACGCTGATGCAGGTGATCGCATCATAGCGCTCGGTCAACGCATCGGCTCCATTGACGATGTCCACGTCCAGAATGGTCCAATGGCGATTGATCATGCCTTCCGGCCAAAAGTCCCGCACATTGTCGACCGCAGTCACCACAAAGCCGCAATTTCTGAGCAGATGCGGCCATGCCGTGGTTCCCGTACCGACGTCCAAAACCGTCTTCGGCCGCGCATCCGCCAATGCCCGCAAGGCAAAGGCAAACTCTATCGGACGTTCACGGTGCCGGTGAAAAAATTGGCGGTCGTACTCCGCCCGGCAGGTCTTGCGAATATACCAGTCACCGAAACCTCGAATAGCCTTATCTATTGGAGAGAACACAGGCGGTCCTTTCTGTCAGCTGCCAGCCGCACCAATCATAGCATTCAAAAAACGTGTCCCCGGCGTACGCACGCAACGGCCGCTACAGTCCAGCCGCAACGGAAATCGAATCAACCTAATCGGTTGTAGCGTGCAAGCACGGAACGCCCGACTCTTCCAGCGCCCAATCATGGGCAATCACCACCACTCCCTTGTTGGGGGGCTTGCCGGTGCCATAGTAATCCGAGGCGATTATGGTCAGGCGATATGCGTCTTCAATATGATCGACCACGACACCCCCTATCGCCAACCCCAATGTCAACCTATACTCGCCGGCACAGAGCGTAAGACTCGGAATCCGGCACGTCACCACATAGTCGCCTTCCGATGAGTTCTCCGGAAAATCAGGCGAGAACATCGTATGGGCGGAAAAAATCCTCTGTCCGAAAAGATTTTCAATGCCCACCCCCACTGCCAGTGAACCTGGCCGGTCCAGACGGAACGCGATCCGCAGGGCCAAGGGAGCTCCTATCTGGATTCCCCCTCCCACCGGCAGACCATCGACCGTTGACATCTGCAGCGTGGACATAAGGCGACGGTACTTGGAACTGCTTCTGGTGGCATCGGAGAGGTCCGCTATCTCGGAGGTACCGTCGGCGCCCGGCCCTTGCGCATGCAGATACTGCTGAATGGCTTCGCCGGAAGTGCCGTCAAATACCACCTGGCCGTGCTCCAGAACCACTCCCCGCGTGCACAGGTTTTCTACCGCCGCCATATTATGGGAGACGAAAAGGATCGTGCGGCCATTGCGGCTCACTTCCGTCATCTTTCCCAGGCATTTTCGCTGAAACGCGAAGTCACCCACCGCCAGGACCTCGTCCACTACCAGGATCTCCGGGTTCAGATGGGCTGCCACCGCAAAGGCCAACCGCACGTACATGCCGCTGGAATAGCGCTTTACCGGCGTATCCAGAAACTGATCGATTTCGGAAAAGGCCACGATCTCGTCAAACTTCGATCGGATCTCCTGCTTCTTCATGCCCAGGATGGCGCCATTCAGATAAATATTCTCGCGGCCGGTCAGTTCAGGGTGAAATCCGGTCCCCACTTCCAGCAGGCTCGCCATGCGCCCGCGCAATACAACGCGGCCGCTTGTCGGTTCGGTGATGTGCGAAAGAACCTTTAACAGCGTGCTCTTCCCGGCGCCATTGCGCCCGATGATGCCGACGACGTCGCCCTGCTCGATTTGCAAATTAACGTTTCGCAGCGCCCAGAAAAAATCTTCTTCCGACGGCCTCGCTGCAACCCGCTGAAACAGCCGGAGTGGGCGCTTGATGGTATTCGCCAAAGTTTCGCTCAACGTAGTCAGAGTTGTCCCCTCTGGCCGGGAACGGCGATAGCGCTTGGAAATATCCTGGATCTCAATAATGGCCATGACTAAATAATGTCCGCAAACTCGGTTTCCCGGCGCCGGAAGATGAGAAGGCCGCCCACAAATAACACCACGGAGCTGATCAGCGAGATGCCCAGAATGCTTCGATCGATTGGAGTCCCCAAGAGCGCATGGCGGAACCCCAGCACCATCCCGGTCATCGGGTTCAACGCCAGCCATGGCCGGTATCGGGCGGGCACATATGAAAATGGATAGATCACCGGAGTCACCAGCATTCCCATCTGCAGCAGGAAGGGAACAACGTACTTGACGTCCCGGTAGGCGACATTGATGGCCGAAAGCAGAAACCCGAGCCCAGCCGCGGCGACAATGCTTCCCATCACGAACAGGGGCAACTGCACCAGCGTTTTACTGAGCGGAAAGTGATAGTACGCCATCAATACAAACGCCAGCCCAATCCCAACCACCAGGTCCAAAAGCAGGGCTCCAATGGCGCCGAGAGGAATAAACACTCGCGGAAAATAGATCTTCGACACCAGCATTTGATTGCTGATCAGGCTATTGCTCGAAAGGCTGACCGCATTCGCAAAAAAGGTCCAGCCCAGCAGCCCCGCATATGCGAACAGCTGATAGGGTGGACCATCGCTGGCTACGTGAGCCATCCGGTTGAAAAAAAAGGTGAAAATGAACATCGCCACCAGCGGCTGGAGAACCGCCCACAGTCCTCCCAGCAAGGTCTGGCGGTAGCGAATCTTAATATCCCTTGACACCAGCGACCAGAGCACATCCCGGTAGAGCCATATTTCATGGAACTGCACCGGCTGCCAGCCGTGCCGTGGCATAATTACAACTTCGTCCGATTGGAGTGGACGTGTCTCGGCCATCACACTACGGTTCCTCTCGACTCTAATTATAATAGGGGATAATGCCGCCGGCGGTATCGGATACGGCGCATCGTCAAGGTTACTTCAGATTACTTGGAACTACTATCGTAGGTGTATGGGTCAAGATTTCCTGCCGGCTGGGCCGCATTCCAGATTACCCCCAGCAATTTCTTGGGATCCACCTGGGCAATGGCCTCTTCCAGTGCTCTTCTTGGCGTAGAAAACGAACGAACCACCACCACCACACCATCACACGCGGGCGCGATCAGTTCGGACTCGGCGACGATTCCAATCGGAAGTGAGTCAACCAATACCATCTTGAACGACTCACTGGTCCAGTGCATAAACTGGCTCCAGCGCTCGGTCGCAAACAATTCCGCCGAGGAGTTGTCGTCCTGGCCGGCGCCCATCACATACAAATTGGGAATATCGGTTCTGACGATGGCTTCTTCGTATGAAATCGTGCCCTTCAGGACTTCCGCCAGTCCCACCGGCGGAAGCTTTCCGATCAAGCTTGTCAGTGCATGGGTACGAAGGTCGGCATCAATCAACAACACCGGCGTATCTTCCAACTGAGCCGTACAACACGCCAGATTGAAGGCCGTCACCGTCTTCCCGTCCGACTGACTGGCACTCGTAATCACCACGGAACCTAGCGCGCGACCGTTTTGCAGCCTCATCAACCGTGTCCGCAGGCTCTTATAGGCATCCAGCGCCGCGGCAACCGGGCGTCCGCCTTCGATTACAGCCAGCGGATTGTCGCGGTTCTTAGGTATCTCAATCTTCGGGCAATTCGCCAGTGAAAATGGGACGGGGGCCTCCACACTATTGGGGCCGCCTCGGGCATGACCGCTCGCCGAAGACTTCTCATGCAGTGTTTGACCCACTGCCACGGGCTCGAAACTACGCGTATTAGTCGCCAACACAGGGAAACCTGCCGCACGCACATTGTCGTTGCTTCTACTCATCAGAATGTTAAGTTTATCACCAACATATCGATTATGTCAATGAAAACGGGCCTCCATTCTTAAACTTTCTTAATCTTCCGAGCTCTCACACTTCACGCCGGGCATACTTTCCACCACCAGCACACCACAAAGGGTGAAGCCAGCCGTCCACTGCTTCCTGTTTATTTTCGAGAACCGCTTCCTGCCATCAGTAATGAACTTGCCCGGGCCGTTCCATAGACTATATACAGCGCGGTAAGCGGGAACACATTTTGCCAAAACTGGATTCCTCGAACCTTGTGCAACTTACGAATGCTGCACAATACGGAAACGATCATCATTCCCGCCACGGCGCCGGCAAACAGGAAGTAATTATGAACAAAGACGATCCCTCCGAGACCGGCTATGAGTCCAATCCAACAGGCCAGCACATACAGGGCAAATGCTACTGCCCGAAAATGCGCAGCGGAAGTCATATTCTTCCAGAACACCTTGGCAACGTGAGTCCCATGCCAACGATGCTTGCCATAGAATTGGCGGATCGTTTGCGGGGTTCCCAGATGAGTCACCGCCAACTCCGCTACCGCCTGCACCGGCACTCCCGCGTTCCTGGCCCGCAGACAAAACTCGCAGTCCTCACTGGTCGCCAACCCCTCATTGAAGCCACCCAGTTGCAGAAATGTCGCACGGCTGACAATCAGATCACCGGAAGGAACGTACGCAACTTCGCCGTCCGCCGGCGCATAGCCGACTCCATACCATGCGCGCCCAATCCAACTGGAATCCGCTGGAATGGCATAGCGGCTGCCCACAATCCGGTTCGTCGGGTCCTCTATGTGGCGTAGCGCAGCCTGCAGCCAACCGTCAGGCACCAGGCAGTCCGCATCCAGGAACGCCAGAAACTCCCCTTGTGCCGCCTGGGCGCTCAGATTCCGGAGCGCTGAGATAGTTACGCCAGGCTGTTGCAGTGCCGTAATCCGGAGCTGCCGCGCAAAGGAACGGACAATCTCCATGGTGCGGTCGCGAGAGCCGTTATCGGCCACGATGACCTCAAACCCTGACATTGGAAAGCGGGACTGAGCCAGACATTCCAGGCACTTCCCGATCATGGCTTCTTCGTTCAAGGTGGGGATGATCACCGAAATACGAAGCGTCCCCGCCTGGTGCGAATCCAACTCCACGCCGTTAGCCGCCGAATCGCAGAGTCCGGGTCCTGAAGCCGCCGGCCACGGCCCGATCGGATCAGATCGAAAAAGCACAGTCATCGTACCGCGCTCTCGTACAAACGTAAATACTTATGAGCCATACCGGCCGCCGAAAAGCGTTCGCGCACCAGCATTGAACCATTCTCCCCAAGTGTTCGCCGCAATTCCGCGTCCCCGACCAACCGGTCCAGACCGCTTTCAATGGAATGGACATCCGCGGGTTCTACCAGCAGGCCCGTCTTTTCGTCCACCACGACCTCGGGGATGGCCCCCACCCGCGTCGCAATCACAGGCTTCCCGGCGGCCATCGCCTCCAGAATCACCACGGGCATGCCTTCGAACAGCGATGGCAGCACCAATAGATCCAGGGCGGCATATACGTTCGGCATGTCGTCACGTCTGCCGGTGAAGATCACATTCGCGGCAATGCCCAACTCCCCCGCCAATCTCTCCAGTTGCTCTTTCAAGGGACCAGCGCCCACTACGAAAAGCAGCGTTTCCGGGTGCTGCGCCAGAAGCGACGGAAGCGCATGGAAAAGCTGCATGTGCCCTTTCCCTTCCGTCAGCCTGCCGACCACCCCGATCGCCAACTTTCCCAACTTGCGGTTCTCTATATCTATACTGGGACGGGCGGACGAGAATTCTTCGAAATCAATCCCATTCGCGATGACGGCGAGCCTCTCCGGAGCAACACCCGCCTTCCGCAACGAATTCGAGAGCGCCGGAGAAACCGCAATCACGCGATCGAAGCGGCGCAAAAGAATGCTTTCCAGGGCGGCATACGCTCGCTTCCGCAGTCGAGCGTTCCATTTGCGGAAGACCGAGGGATGTCCGTGGCAGGTAGCCACCATGGCGCAAGGCAGCTTTCGAGCCGCCAGATAACCGTATATGTGGGACTTGTACCCGTGCGTATGGACGATGTCCATTCCCTTCTGGCGGACAATTCCCCGGATGGCACGCACCGTTCCCCAATCCAATCGCCCTTTGCAGGAGACGGTTTCAACAGCCAAGCCCTGCTGCACCGCCATTCCTGCGAGTTCCGAGTTCGGGCAATGCGCATTATGAAACGTTCCCACCGTGCTTATTGCGCCTAACGCATTGAGTTGCTTGGAGAGGTTCACGACTACGGCCTCGGCGCCATAATACCCGGCACTGCTGATCAGCTGAAGCACCTTCATGGCCGCGCCGCCGGATGGCGCTCCTTTCCCGCCTCATGGCTGGAATGCCGCAGGCCTTCTGCGGAATCATCTGTGCGTTTGCCCAATAACACGTGCATCCATCCCTGGTGGCTGGGCAAGCTTACCGGTCCACGACCCGGGCGCGAGCTTCGTTCTTCACCCGGCATGGAGACCACGCGCCTTTCGTGTCGCCAGGGAACCGACTCCGCACGCCCAGCCCTCGAACTCCAGCAGCGAAACGTCCGTTCCATCCAGCATCCGCGGCAACAACAACGGGTCCGTGCTCGGAATGGCCAGGCCCGGCACGCAAGTAGTGCCTGATACCACCCCTTTTTCGGTTAGCCAGGGCAGAAAGTCCGGTTTATATACTCCACTCGGATAGCAAAAATGGGTAGCCGTGCGCCCCGTCATCTCCGCGATTCGCGCCCGGTTTTCATCGATCTCTTTCTCAAAAAGAATGCGATCGTCAGGCGTACGGTGCCGGTGCGTATGAAGTTGCACATCGATGCCGGCGGCTGAAGCCTCGGCGACTTCGCTGGCGTTCATGCGATGCAACAATCGCTTGCGCAGCAGTTCCGAAAAATCGATGGAAAGCGCTCCCGCCAGGCGATCCGCAAACTGATGCTTCTGCTCGGCGGAGAATTTCCCTGCTTCGGCATAGGCGAGCAGTTTCTTGAAAGCACCAGCCCGGGATTCCGCCGTCCGCAGATCCAACTCACTTATCGAGTCGGTCAGGCCGGGAGTGGGAATGCATGCGCCCCGGCGCCGCCACAGCATATAGGAACAAACGTGATGGAAGAGCGGTTTATTGTAATCGCAGTAATAGGTTGTCAGATAAACCGTTGCCGGATATCCGTAACGCTGGAGAAGCGGATAACCCTTGGCATAAAAGTCGTAATTCCCGTCATCGATGGTGATCACAACGCTTTTTTTCGGCAGGGTCTTTGCGTATAAACCTTCCAATGCGCTCGCCAGCGGTATCACATTGTATCCACCGAGGCGCAAACACTCGAGCCGCATCTCGAAATCTTCAGCCGGCATAAACAGGCTCGGATTCCACAGATGCTCGTCTTCCAGCGAAAAGCCATGGTAAGCGAGAATCAGCAGGCGTTCGGCCCGCCAGCGGCTTTCGCGGGCGAGGTGAAACATCCCCAGGCCTCGCAGACTCCGCAAACCGCAAAGCTTCACTCGCTTCTTAAACGTCACAACGGATTGGCACCCGCGGTCATCAAATTGGGTTCACACTGCACAGGCGCTCCGGGCGAAAACCTTATTTGCCGGCAACTAAGACGATGAGTGCCGGCGTCTCGTGCGCCTTCATTTCCGTTACGAAGTAGTAATTGTACGGCACGGGTGCGGCGATCTGACTGGAAGATGGCTCGTCACCGCGCGG
>CAZUCM010000037.1:0-14067 GCA_964619235.1 uncultured Terriglobales bacterium | reverse complement strand
CGGCATAGCGCTTGGGGCCCAGGTTCCAGACGGTGCCGGGATCCTCGATGACAAAGGTCATGTCGTGATGATCGAGCAGCTTCAGTAGCCGGGCGGAATCGGCTCCGATGGCATCGCGCATATTCTTGTCGAAGCGGTCGTCCACCTGGGTCAGGACCAGATCAAGGTAGGGCTTTTCGGCGCGCATGCGCTCCAATTCGCCGATCCAGTCCTCCTGCAGGCGGGCGGCCAGATCGGCGCGGTAGTCGAGAAACGTTCGCAGATGCCGTGGATTACGCGGGCTTTTGGTGAACAGCTCAGCCGGATCGAATCCGAATTTTTGCTGAACGTCGCGGCGGACCTCGTCATTCAGGGGAGTGAATTCTTCGAGATTCTTGATTCCCATGGCGCCGTCGAAATAAAGTTCGGCGAAATCCACGCCGTCCCAGTCGAAGCGCATCAGAGTGCTGCGTATGCCTGCGGCGACCGCACGGTGGCAATCGGGATCGACCAGGTTCATAAGCAGGCGCCAGTCCACATCGGCGTCCTTGAGTAGCGCCGTCTTCTCCCTCCACTCCGGATGCTCGTCCCAAAACTTCTTGCTGACATGCGGCAGTTCCAGCCAGGCGTACACCAGTATGCCCTCGCGATGACAGGCGGCGATCAGTCGCTCCAGATAAGTGTCGGCCTGGGCGTCGGGTTCAAAGTTGTACCAGGCGGCAACATGCACGGCGGCGAGTCCCGATTGCCTCCAGGCGCGGGCGAGCGTGTCCGCGTCAATCGTCCGTTGATAGACGGGGTCCTGATACGCCCAAAGCCGGCGCGATTCAAACAGCGGCTGCAGGCCGAGATCGAAGAGCGCTTGCAGTAGAAGAGGGAAACGCGCGTAAGCGGGCGAACCCAGCGGAACTGCCAGCCACAGAATCGCGCCTTGCCCATGCCGCAGGCCGGCCGCCAGAGGAGTATCGTGCGCCTCGTCTTGGCTGAACACCCGGGCATCCCTGGGAATCCGGAAGAGGGGCACGTCGAGAGCGTTTTCCCAGGTGATCGGCAGCTCCGGCTGGTGCGTATCGGAAACGTGCTTTACCGCGACCTGGCGGCCGGTGGGATGAAATCCCAGGGTGCGTCCGGCTGGCGAGTCGCCTTCAATGATGAGGATGGCTCCCTGGTTGACGCGGGCAAGCCACGCGGCGGTCTTTGCCTGGCTTCCACTCGGGATTACCAGGACCTGCGCCGTGCCCGCATCCTGCTTTTGCAAGCCGATGCTGCTCAGAAGATCCGGCCACGATCCGGTCTTGGCGCCGGCAATGGAATAGCCGGGAACCTGGGGAAGATCGGCCGCGCGGAGAGGTATGGAGGAAAAAAGGCAGAGCAGGAGAGGGAAAAGGAATGGCAGCAAGGGAGAGCTGTCGTAGGCCGGAAAGGAGTGCTTCGTTATATTCATTCTTCGTCTTGAGCCGCGTCGGAAGTTACATCCCTCCACATCGTCATGGCCGCTGGAATTGAGATGATGCATGCGCAGTCGCACGGTTGCGCGTTCACGAAAGACACATGGGCTTCTCGGCTCGTCCCGCGTAGCGGGAATTCGCTCGGGGTGGCACCCGTTCTTGTAAGGACTCTGTCGGGCCGCAAACTGTGAACTGCAATCTGCAAACTCCCCGCTACTTGCCGGTCGCCGCTGTCCGTTCGCCATTCAGGTATGCGCAACAATGACGCACGATCTGCCGGGAGGCGGTGCCGTCGCCAAAGGGGTTGCGGGCGGTTGCCATCTCGCGATACGCGGAGGGATCGTCCAGCAGCCGCAAGGTTTCCCGCAGGATGACTTCGCGGTCGGTGCCCACCAGCCGGGCGGTGCCGGCTTCCACGGCCTCTTGTCTTTCGGTGGTCTCGCGCATCACCAGAAACGGCTTACCCAGGCCGGGGGCTTCTTCCTGAATTCCTCCGGAGTCGGTGAGGATAATATAGGCGCGCTTCATGAGGGCGACGAACTCGCAATAGGAGAGCGGCTCGATGATCATGAGATTATCGACGCGCCGCGCCAGAGGACGCAGAATCTCGCCCACCGGCCCTTGAACGTGCGGGTTCAGATGGGCGGGATAGACAAACAATTCCTGCGGCCGGCTGATCACCAGTTCGGCAATCGCCTGACAAAGCTCTTCAAAGGCTTCTCCGAAGCTCTCCCGGCGATGGGCCGTGATCAGCACCAGGCGGCGAGTATCGGAGGCCCGTCCGTTCAATCCATTGGGGGCATCCGCTCCCAGCCGGCGGGCGGTCATCAGTAAGGCATCAATCCCGGTATTGCCGGTTACGAAAATGCGATCGGCGGGAAAACTCTCGCGCAGCAGATTGTTGGCGGCGCGCTGCGTGGGCGCGAAATGCAGAGCCGAGAGCTGCGAGGTCAGTACGCGGTTTGCCTCCTCCGGAAACGGAGAAAACATATTGCCCGTACGCAGCCCCGCCTCAATATGCGCAACCGGGATTTGCCGGTAATACGAAGCCAGCGCGGCATACAAAGTGGTTGAAGTATCGCCCTGCACAAGGCACATATCGGGGGCGATATCGGACATTGCCTTTTCCAGCTGAGGAATTGCGCGGCCGGCAAACTCGCCCAGGCTTTGATCGGGACGCATCAGGTCGAAATCGATATCGGGCTTGATAGCAAAGATTTCCAGAACCTGATCGAGCATCTCCCGTTGTTGAGCGGTTACGCAAACCACGACTTCACAATCCGGCCGGGCACGCAGCTCCAATACGACAGGGGCCAGCTTAATCGCTTCCGGACGGGTACCGAAAACTACGACAAATTTCGCCACGCTCACTTCACTCCTTGGTTCGGTTATCGGTCCCCGAGGAAGACACGGAGGAAATTAACTCGGGCTCGGGCAGGGAAGGTTCCACCTCCTGCGTTTCGCGGGGTCCGGCTTGCTTGCCATTCTTCCGGCCGAAAAGCCGCCGGATTCGAATACTGGCATACAGCACGATCAGCATAACGATGGAAAGGGTGCCGAACACTACGATCAACGAGGAAGAAATAAGGCTGATCACGTCCACAAACAGCGTGAAGCCCCGGGCCCCGGCCACCCGGACATGGTGATGACCGGCAGGCAACATTACGACTGCCGCCAGCTCGCGGGCGCCGGAAACAATCGTTGCCTTCGGTCCGTCAACTTCGACCTCGGCGGGGAAGCGGTTGAAGCACACCAGTGCGGGACTCGGAGAGTCATATTCAAAAGTAAGGTTCCCGCGGTCTCCGCCGGCGGAAAGAAAGGGCGTGCTCGACTGCAGGACCTGTGGACGCAGTCCACTGGTGTCGAGCAAGTGCGTCCAGGAGCTGGTTGCGCTCACCACCTGCTGACCACGCGGCAGTAGTACGTAACCGGAGCGCCAATACGACCAGTCTTCACCATCGCGGTAGAAATTGTGCAGCTCGGCGGGAACCACGACTTCGACCGAAGCCGGGGCATCCACCGTCCAGGTGAGGATATGCCGCGTGACGATGGTGTTCTCGGCCGCGGCGTAGGCCAGCAGGTCGAGATCGTTGGTGCGCACGGTTGCGTCACCGTACAGGGCGACGCGATCCGAGGCGGTGCGGGCTGAGTTGACGGTGGCGGCAAGCTCCGTCCCCACCGTCAGGGCGAGCGGCAAATGCGTTTCCTCCACCTTACGGGTGGAGATCACGTTGATGTCAAACATGAAGTGGCCGCCGGGAGGCATAATCGCCCGGTAACGATCGCCCAGCCGGGTGTAACGAGAGGGAGGTGCCGTCCAGGCCACCATGGGATCTTCGACCTGAAGCAGGAAAGGGAACTCGCGCATCAACCCGACGATGGCCCGCGAATCGACACCGGTATCGGCGGTAACCTCCGGGTAGGCTAGGCTGTCGAGCATGGTAACGATGATTTCATGACCGGACTGCGCGAACGGGCGCAAGGCGGTCAGCAGATCGCGGTGCAACTGGGTGACCACATTCGTGCGGTAGTCCAGGAATTCCTGCCATCCAGTGGTATCGCTCTTCCACCAATGGGAAGAATTCTTGTCAAAAAGCTGTGCCGGATCGAAGCCGTGTTGCGTACGGAAGGCGCGGCGAACGTCATCGTTGAGCGGCGCCATCGAGCCGGGCTCGTCGCCGTTCGCTTTGCCGTCAAAGTTCAACTCGGCCAGCGTGACTCCATCCCACGCCCAGGAGTTGACGATTCTCATGACTTCGGCAATTGCCGCCGCTTTACATGCCGGATTCTCCAGATTCATGGCCAATCGCCACGACGGATATATCTTGCCGGCCGCGGGCATCTCACGCCATTCCGGATGATCCGCCCAGAAGGCGGGAGTCACCTGCGGCAATTCAAACCAGGCGTAGACCAGAATGCCGTTGGCGTGACAGACGCGCAGCAGGCGGTCGTAATCATAGGTGTACTTCTTATCGAAGACCCAGGCGGCAGCGTAAATCACGCGCACGCCCAGCCGCCGCCATTGCACAGCCAGGTCTTCGATGCTGATGTTCTGCCGCAAGCCGGGATCGAAATAGAGTTCCATAGAGCGTTGCCGGGCGGGCAGAATCCGGTTAAACACCTTCATAGCGTGTTCGAACAGGAATGGATAGCGGCTGGTACCGAAGGGAGATAAGGGATCGAGCTGTGTGCCGAGATAGACGACCTTTCCCTTGCCGAACGAAAACGCCGCCGCTACGGCGGTCTGGGCGTTGGCATCCTGCGCCAGGATCGTGCCGCCCTCCGGCTCGTGAAATCGAACCATCTGCGCCGGGGGACGCCATTGCATCGGAAGATCGACTTGGGAACGGTCAATCACATTATAGATAGTGGTGGTTTCGCCGGGGTAACGCACGCCGACCGCCTGGGCAAGGGCAGACTGGCCGTCCAGAATTAAGTCGCCGCCTTGATGTACGAACTCGGCGAGCTGGGCCACCTGCGCGCTGGTCAGTGCTCCCGCCGCTCCATGAGGCACGGCCAGCACCTCATCTTTATCGAGGACGGCAGGTTGAAGTTCGGAAACGCTGATACGCCGCAGCGGCACTCCGTAAGAGTGGAACAAGGTCATGAAGCTGGCCTGGTCCTTGGCCTCGCCATGTACGGCGCTGGCCTGCCATACCACGGCTGCCTTCATGGCCGGCGGCAGCGCCACGCGCAGAGGATTCTGCGGGCGCAGCAGCTTCAAGGTATCCACCACCTGCCGGGTCACTTTGGCCAGCCCTGTCGGCGGCGGTACGGGGCGCTCATCGGTGCCCAACGCTACCAGGATTTCTCCCGGTCCCGGATGCAGTGAAACCGTCATGTTGCCGCTCTGCCGGGTATTCGACCACGATTCCTGCTGATGGGAACCGTCGCCCGCGACAATGAACTGGCGCAGGTATGCATCGCGCAACCGGATGGTCCGGGCGCCGCCGGCGGTAGCAATCAGCCGGTCCCCACCACCCACGTGACAGTCGAAGTCGCGCAGGGAAACGAACTGGTAACCAAGTCCCTTGATGCCGCGGACCACGTCCTGAAGCAGCTTGGGATCCAGAAAATCATGGACGAAAGCCGATGCGATGCCGTCGCGCACAACCAGCATGGCGCGGGCATTTTCGATCAGTTCCTGGGGATCGGGATTCGCCTCTGGAAGATAGCCGATGTTCTCAGGGACGATATAAATGCCGCGAACATCTACCGTGGGATAAGGAAACGCCTGTTGCGTTCCTTCCCGGTCGATCATCGTTTCCTCATTCAGCGTGGAAAAAATCCGGGCAAACTCGGCGTAGTCGATCTGCGATGCGGCATAGTGCGGGGTCTCCCACGCAACCGGGTAAAGATCGTCATGGATGAGCTCTTCCAGCCCGGAGATCAGCTTGTCGTGGACCAGTTCGGTGGAATCGTCGGCCCGCGGACCGTTCTGAAAGCCGTCCCAGAACTCGAAATCGTCGCCCGAAACCCCGTGATACTGATGGGTGAAGCCGTGCATCACGATGGTGGCGCCCTGGGCGACGGCTTTGTGCAGGATCTTCAGGATTGCCGGACTCTCGCTCAAGCGAACTTCCCGCCGGGCATTGGGGTCGACAAATACCGGGATCAGGGCGATCTGGAAGGGAATATGTTCCTTCACGAATACGTCGATGGCCGCCTGCAACTGGTCCGGATCGTCATCGGCGTTTACGTCTTCGAGCCGGATCATGGCGCGGGGAGGCGTGATTGCCGGGTGATCGACGCCGAGCATATCGTGCAACAGGTCGCAGAACGCGAGATAACGGTCGCGCTCGCCGATGTAGGCGAAAGGACTGTCGGCGACAATCCAGAAGTTCCCCGTCCGCAAAATGTAAGGGGCCTCGGTGCCGTCGCTGTCGAACGCCATTGCCGGAACGCTGACGCGCGAAGAGTCGGTCACCGTCATGTAGGTGAACATCCGGCTGTCCTTGCCCAATGCGTATCCCTTATAGCGAACATGGTTGAAGCGGTTGCTCTGTAATACTCCATTCAGGCGCAAACCCAGCCGCCGGTCTTCCCCGTGGCTGAGAAACTTGTCGGCGCCATAGCCAAGCCAAACCAGGAGGGACGTTCGCTCCCGGGATTCGCTCAACAGCGCAGCCGGCCACTTGGTTCTTTCGGAGCCGCCGACGACGAAAACCGCTTCATAACGGGTCATGCCGCCCGGCTCATAATCCTCGATGGCTTGCATGGTGGGATGGTAGCCAAAGTGGCCGAGCAGGTTGGCCACCTGCAAGCCATCCGCCTCGCCTTCATGTTGCTTTTGCGTGGTGCCGTCGTACAACACCAGCGCCCGGTGTCCGCGGTCGTTATTGGCGGCTACGGCAAAAATCGACGTAACGGAGAGCAAAATTCCCAGGTATACAGCGCGCTTGATCATGATCTTGGTCATGGCTGCCGAACCTCCGCAAAGCGCTCGGTTTTCGCCCATGTGCGTTTGCGGCGAAGCACAACATCGTCGATAAACGCGCAGAAAACCACCACAAGCCAGAGCTGGCAGTAAGTGAAGTAGCCGATCGAAACCAGCAACAAATTTGCGAAAGAGTCTTCACCTTCCTCGCGCGACAGTGCGATGCCGACTTCCAGCATGAACAGCAGGAAGGCCAAAACCCAGACCTTGGAATATGGACCGATGGCGTGCAGCGATACCCAGCCCAGCCCGGCCAGGACGAACAGGATGTCGGAGATTGCGATGGCCACGCAAACCACGTAGTACAGGACCAGAGTGTAGAGCAATTCCAGGGCAAGAACGCGGGGACGAACCTGTAACAGCCGGGGAGCGTGCTTCAGCATGACATAGTTATGTCCGCGCGCCCACCGCTTGCGCTGCTTGAACCAGATGCGAACCTTTTCCGGCTCCTGTTCCCATGTAACCGCGCGCGGTACGAAGCGAATGCGGCGCCCGGTCTCGTATATGCGAATCGTCAGTTCGGCATCTTCGGTGAGGGCCTGATCGTCCCAGCCGCCAACCTGCTGAAGAACGTCGCGGCGAATGACGAAATTCGTGCCCGGCAGGCTGGTAACCCCGAGCAGTGCCCAACGCCCGGCCTGCACAATCCATTGGAAAGCCAGAGACTCGATATTGATAAACCGGGTGAGCAGATTGTGACGCCGGTTCAAAGTGCGGAATTTGCCTACGGCGGCTGCCAGGCTGGGATCCGCCACCATTGTGGCTACCAGTGCCCGCAGAGAGCCCGGCTCCGGCCGGTTGTCGGCATCGTAAATTGCGATCAAATCGTGCTTGGACTGTTCCACCGCCAGGGTTAATGCCGCGGACTTGCCTCGCCCGGACAGGGCGGAAGGCACGGTGAGACAGCGGACGCGCGGATCGTGAGTGCCGTATTCCGTGACGATGTCGCCGGTTCCGTCCGTGCTGCCATCATTCACGATAATGATTTCCAGTTGTTCCCGCGGATAATCGAGGCCGCAAAGGCACTCCAACGTACGGGCGATCACCGTAGCCTCGTTACGTGCGGGCACCAGGATCGACACTGCCGGCCAGGTAGCTCCGGCGGGCAAGGTGTTGTCGGTCCAGGCACTACGCCGGCTGTAATTAAAGCCGGCGATAAATAAGGCGAGCTGGTATGCGATCATGAACCAGATGATCGCCGCGGATGCGACAAAAAGCGCATCCAGCCACAAATAAGAATACATAGCCTCTGCCGTGATTCAGCGCGCGGAGAAACTGCTCCCTTGATGACCGCACGCTGGTTGAACCGCATCCCGTAACCCCTTGCTGTTCAACAAGCAAGCTAAAGTTGGGTACTCATCAGGTTAGCACGAATTCGCTTTCGGGTGCGGCGTTTCCTCTGCACCTCCATCGGCCCGGAGACCGGCTCTTTGCGCGATAAACAGCTTTGAATAGGATTCTTCCCTGCTTACTTTCCCCAAGCCATTTTTGCGCAATGAAAGGTCAGCCGCGGTTGGGGTGCTCAAGGCGTAAATCTTTATGAAATCTTTAGGTACTCTTTATAAAAATTTTATGCGCTTTAAGGTTGAATGAATCAGCTTGTAAATCTTTGAAGGCTTGGGGCCTAAACGGTATGGATTCGGTCATAAGGTTCTCTGTCTCGTTTCTGGAATGGATGTTTATTGTTGGACTCGTCGGATCGGCGGTCACGATCATGGTGACCACGGTCGATGACATCAAGGTTTTGATGGATAAGGATCCGACACCTCAACATCACGAGTAAGCACGTGTCCCGGAAACCAGCCTGAAGGCTAATCAACAAGCCGCAGTGGGTGTGGCGGCCATTCTTCCTTAGATACTTATGTCATCTACTCCGCAGCTGGGAACTCTCAAAAACAACCGGGTCCGAATTGTAGTGGCAACCTCGGTGATGCTTACGTTCATTTCATTCTGGCGCGCCGCCGCCATAGTGCTGAACGACCTGGGGTCATCCGCCTTTTATGCCGGCAGTATTGCGGAACAGGCGGCAGGCAAGGCGGCGCCCTGGTTTGTGCTGGGCGTTATGTTCTTTTCGTTCGCGGTCCGCGCCGTTTACGTCGAGAGCTGCGCAATGTTCGTCCGCGGCGGCGTCTACCGGGTGGTCAAGGAGGCGCTGGGAGGTTCGCTGGCCAAGTTCAGCGTCTCGGCCCTGATGTTCGACTATGTCCTGACCGGTCCCATTTCCGGGGTCTCGGCCGGCCAATATATCGCCGGTCTTATGAATGAGCTGCTGATCGCCGCCGATGCGCACGGTTTTGTGCCGGAGAGTGTGCATCGCATGTACGGCGGAGCGCCGCATCTCTCGGTGAATGGCACCGCGGTATTCTTTGCGCTGGCGATCACCATTTATTTCTGGTGGCAAAACATCAAGGGCATTGAGGAATCCAGCGACAAGGCGATGAAGGTGATGCAGATCACCACGGTCATGGTGATCCTCTTGCTGGCGTGGGGCATTTTCAGCGCCGTTAAGACCGGCGCATCCTTGCCGCCCCTGCCGTTTCCCAAGAACCTGCACTTCAGCCAGGATGCGCTCGGTTTTCTGAAACACAGCAGCTTGCCCCGGATGTTTGGCGTATTCGGAGTGCTGATCGCATTCGGCCACGCCATCCTGGCCATGAGCGGAGAGGAATCGCTGGCGCAAGTCTATCGTGAAATCGCCAGTCCCAAGGTCAAGAACCTGAAACGCGCCGCGCTGCTGATCGCGGTCTATAGCCTGGCCTTCACCGGCGTTTCCGCGCTGCTGGTGGTGATGCTGGTGCCCGATAACCTGCGGATGCTGCCGGAGAATAAAGACAATCTGCTCGGCGCCATGGCCATGTTTCTGGTGGGCCCGCACATCCTGCGCCTGCTTTTCCGCGGCTTCATCGTACTGGTGGGATTCCTGATACTTTCGGGAGCGGTCAATACCGCGATTGTCGGCTCCAATGGCGTTCTGAACCGCGTCTCCGAAGATGGCGTATTGCCGGACTGGTTTCGCAAGCCGCACAAACGCTTTGGCACCACCTATCGGATCGTGAACCTCATCGTGGGCTTGCAACTGTTCACCATTATCGCCAGCCGCGGCGATGTCTACCTTCTGGGCGAGGCCTATGCCTTCGGCGTGATCTGGAGCTTCACGCTGAAGGCCCTGGCCATGCTGGTTTTACGATTTAAAGACAAGCGCGAGCGCATTTGGAAGGTGCCACCGAATATCACCATCGGCAAGACGGAGATTCCGCTTGGCCTGGCGTCGGTGTTTCTGGTGCTGTTCTCGGTTTCCATCGTGAACCTGTTCACGAAGTCGGTGGCCACGATTTCCGGCATCATCTTTACCCTGGTGTTTTTTGGCGTCTTCACTTTGTCCGAACGCATAAACTTGCGCAAGGTTTCCCACGCCGAGCACCACATGACCGAGCAATTCCAGCTGGTGCAGCGGGAAGACGTGGGGAAGGATAGCGTCGGAGTGCGTCCCAAGAACGTGCTGGTGACCATACGCGATTACACCAGCATGCATCACCTGCGCTGGGTGCTGCAACGAACCGACACCAAGGAGCAGGACGTGGTTGCCATGGAGGCCCGCCTGATGGGAATGGGCGCGGGCGAACACGACCTGGCCTCCGAGCAGATCTTCAGCGATTACGAAACCACGCTATTCACCAGGGCCGTCTCCGTGGCCGAAGGATATGGCAAGACGATCTCGCTCTTGGTGGTTCCGGCGCGTGATGTCTGGGCGGCTATCGTGCGAACCGCCATGTCTTTGGAATCATACTCCGTGGTGGCAGGCCTTTCTTCAAAAATGTCCGCTCAGGAGCAGGCGTTTTATGTGGGACGTGCCTGGGAGGAAGCGCCCGAACCCAAGCGCCAGTTTGTGTTGCAGGTAGTTGCGGCCAACGACGAGGTGACCACCTTCCACATTGGACCGCATTCCCCGGCTATCCATGCCGATGATATTCGCCTGACTCACCGGCTGTGGTTGCGCGCTACCCAAGAGCCGGGGCTGGAGAACCTGCACCATTCCGATATTGTCTCCCTGGCATTAAGCCGTCTTTCCGCCGATCTTTCCGGCGACTCGCAGGAAATGCTCAAACTTCTTCGCGAAAATGTTAAAAAGAGAACTGCGGAAATCACGGAAGGCGGCAATCAACAGAATTGAAGCAACTTCCAATACGGATTCTGGCGTCGTTAGCGGGGGTGATGGCGGTCACGTTGGTGGCGGCTCGAATCATTCCCGTGAATGCCACGACCGTGGGATTTGCCTACCTGTTGCTGGTGCTGATCGTTGCCGCCGCCTGGGGATTTCTGGAAGCGTTGCTGGCTTCCGTGCTGGCCACCCTGTGCTTTAACTTTTTCTTTCTTCCTCCCGTCGGCACATTGACCATTGCCGATCCTCAGAACTGGGTAGCCCTTTTCAGTTTTCTGGTGACCGCGCTGATTGCCAGCCGCCTGTCGGCGGTTGCCAAAAGGCGGCGGCAGGATGTCGAACGGTTATATTCCTTCAGCCGCGCATTGCTGCTCAGTAGCGGAGACGGGTCGTTTCCGGCCCTGCTGGTAGGAAAACTGGCGGAGATTTTCCAGCTGACGGCGGCGGCGCTATTTGAGCGGGAATCCGGCGAAATGCATTGTGCCGGAGCGGCCGGTTTCGAAGACTTGCAGAACCAGCTTCGCCAAGCGGCAATCCATGGAACGCCGTTCACCGACAGCGAAGGGCAGCGTACGATCATTGCGATTCGCCTGGGCGCGGAACCGGTTGCCGGCCTGGCCATTCAGGGCCCGGTGATGCCCAAGTCACTGCTGCAGGGAATCGGTAATCTGGTTGCCATCGGACTGGAGCGTGCCCGGGCGCAGGATTTGGCGCAACAGGTGGAGGCCGCGCGGCAGAGTGAACAGCTGCGCACAACCCTGATCGATGCCATGGCGCACGAATTCAAGACGCCATTGACCTTGATCAAAGCAACGACCACCGCGCTGCTGGCCAATCCGGATGAGCCGGCGGAAAGCCGCAACGAGCAGCTTACGATTGCCGACGAAGAGGCCGATCACCTGCGGGAACTCATCGACGACGCCATTGAAATGGCGCGGCTGGATACGGCTCGCATTGAAGTTCATCTGGAGCTTTCCGATCTTATGGGAATTGTCCGCGAAGTGACGGTTTCCTTGCAAAGCAAGATCGATGAGCGGCCGTTTGCCGTGCAGTGCGACCAGCCGCCGCCGCCCATCCCGCTGGACCGGCGTTTAATCAAGATTGCAATCCGGCAGTTGATCGACAATGCGCTGAAGTATTCCCCTTCCGATACCCCGGTGGCGGTTCGCTTGGCGGCCGCGGCGGCGGAAGTGTGCATCGAGATTACCGATCACGGCAGCGGCATACCGGCGCAGGAGCAGACGCACATTTTTGAGCGCTTTTATCGCAGCCCTTCGGTCAAACCGCAGATCCCCGGCTCCGGTTTGGGACTGAGCATTGCGCATAGCATCATCCGGGCGCACCGCGGAGATTTGACGGTGGCCAGCCGGCCGGGCGAAACTACCTTTCGTATGACCCTGCCCATCGAGCGGAACGGAGAAGGCAATTGAGCGCCGGGCGCATTCTCGTAGTTGACGACCAGCCTCAAATCCGGCGCTTTATGCGCTCCACTTTGACCGGAAACGGTTACGAAGTGGAGGAGGCCAGAACCGGTGAGCAGTCGCTCGAAAAAGTGCGCGACTTTCGTCCGGATTTGGTGCTGCTCGACATAAACATGCCGGGAATGGGTGGCCTGGCCGCCTGCCGCGCCATTCGCACCGACTCGTCGATTGCCGTCATCATGCTTACGGTGCGCAATTCCGAGGAGGACAAGGTGGCCGCGCTGGACGCCGGCGCCGATGATTTTGTAACCAAGCCCTTCAGCACCCCGGAACTGATGGCGCGCATCCGCGCGGCACTTCGCCGGGTTCCGGTTTCTCCCTCCTCCCCGCTCAAGGTTCGCGTGGGGCAACTGGTGATCGACTTTGCCGCGCGATGTGCCGGCAATGAAGGGGCTACCGTTCATTTAACGCCCAAGGAACTCGACCTGCTTCGCTATCTTACGCAGCGTCCGAATGAAGCCATCTCACACCGCGAGCTGCTGCAGGCCGTCTGGGGACCCGACTACGGGGATCAAGTCGACTATTTGCGCGTATTCATCAAGAACGTGCGCAAGAAAATTGAGCTTAACCCGGAACGTCCCGAATTCATCATTACGGAGCCCTGGGTTGGGTACCGGTTTAGTGGAAACGTCGAAACTTTATAAAGTCTTTACGGTTTCTCCAGTACTTCTTTAGGCGTTTCGTCCCACCATAGACTCAGCTATGGCAGGGCGAAACTTCACGACACTCGCACGTCCGGCATTACGTCAGGCCAACGCGCCTGGACTCCCGCAGCAGCCATGCGGCAGCGCTTCCGGGAAGATGCATGTCGCAGTTGTGCTCACCTCGACGGAAGCCACAATCGGAGCATTGCGGCAAGCTGCCGGCTTGGCGCGGGGTTTGAATGTATGTATCACCCTGTTGGCTCCGCGGGTGGTTCCATACGCACTGCCGCTTGATCGGCCGCCGGTTTCGCGCGAGTTCACCGAGCAGTACCTGCGGCGGATCGCCAGTCAAAGCCCGGTGGAAACCAGAGTCTGTGCCTGCTTGTGCCGCGACAAGCTGCAGGCGTTAACCGCGGCGTTGGCTCCGCATTCCATCGTTGTCATCGGTGGAAGGCGGCGCTGGTTATGGCCGACAGCGGAGCAGCGCCTGGCCCGGAAACTTCGTTGCTTTGGGCATGAAGCGATACTTGCCGGTTGATCATTTTCGGTTTCCTGCTCTCGGGGCGGGATGCCGGTCTCCTTCTAGAGTGCCAATTCGCTAAGTGAAATCCCATGTCCTGTCATCCCCGCACGAGCAGGGAAGCCGCAGCCATGTCTGTGATCCATAACAAATCACCGTCCGCAGGATGTATGAGCTGGGCTGGAAGCGTTTCCGGAAGATAGGGGCCGCGCAGCACCTCACGCAAGGTGGCAGCTTTGTCCTGACCGGTGATGAGAAAGGCGATCGTCCTGGCGCGGTTCAGCAAGGGCACAGTCATAGTGATTCGCCAGCTCTCCATCTCACGTACGAAATCGGCAGCCACCAGCCGGTTGATCTCGTGCAGCAGCGGGGATGCCGGAAACAGCGACGCCGTGTGGC
>CAZUCM010000036.1:0-14149 GCA_964619235.1 uncultured Terriglobales bacterium | reverse complement strand
GACCGTCATCTTGTGGCACTGACGGATGAACACTGCCTGGCCGCGGAAAAATTCCGCATGTTCTCCAACCGGTTGGCCACGATGCGCCATGCGCACGGATTGAAGGTCGTGCAGATTGTCAGCAGCGTGGTGGGCGAAGGAAAGTCAACCGTTTCCGCCAATCTGGCGGTGACGCTGGCGCGCCGGCCGGGCGAACATGTCCTTTTGCTGGAAGGCGACCTCCGCCGGCCCAGTTTGGCGCAGGTTCTGGGCATCAAGCCGCTGCCCGGGCTCGGCGAGTGGTGGGACAAGGGAGCTCCTCCCAGCGGTCCGCAACTTTACCGTATTAACGATCTGAGGCTCTGGCTGTTGCCATCCGGGGTCACGGACTGCGCTGGAGACATTCTGCTATCGCCGCAGATTCCCGCTCTGCTGACCGGATATGCCAAATTATTCGATTGGGTGATTGTGGATTCTCCACCGCTGCTTCCCCTGGCCGATGCATCGCTATGGGCGCGCTGGGTGGATGGAACCCTGCTGGTGGTGAGAACAGGAGTTCCCACGAAATCGTTGCTGCAGAAGGGTCTGGAAAGCCTCGACAAGGCAAGACTCATTGGCGTCCTCATGAATGAGGCGCCCGATCGCGACCGCGTGCGGTATTACGATCAGTACTACGGTCCTAAAGGCAAGCGCCACTCTACCGGCAAAGCGCACGAACACAGAGACCAGAAGAACTCCGGATAGGTTTAGCCGGCCTATGCAATATGCCGGTACAGGAATTTGCCAGTGGCAACCAGGAGGGTGTCGGGGAGTCTTCGAAACACCTGTTTTCCTGCGTGCGTCAGCCAAAGCGGGCGGTTGGCCTGTGCATTTGACCGCGGATGCCATTGCCAGCAAGTCAGGGTCCTGCTCTGAGCGCCTAAACGATCCTTAAACTTGATCAATCCGGAATTGTCGACTTCTGAACGCCCCAAATCAAGCTGCTGCATCCCTTCCTGCCAAGCCTCCTGAATCACCTTCCAGAACAAAAACGGCATGCCGCCGAGCTGGTTGTATCGTTCGTCGGAACAACCGTACTTATAAGTAATCGTTTTCTGCCCGGACAAAGTCAGGATCGCCGCTACGGGGAGTTGATTCTTGAGCGCGACCCGAATCTTCAAGGAATCGCCCATGATTTCCGCAAGATTCTGGAACCAGCGGAAGGGTTGTGGCGGCAATCCGTGGCGACGGCGCGTGCGGAGCAACAGGCCAAAAAATTTGCGCAGTAATGCGTCCGACCGGCCATACTCATACGCCAGGTTCTCCCTTTCCGCGCGCCGTATTTTGCGCTGAATGCAGTCTTTGTGCAGATTGGAAAACAGTTTTTCCAGAGGCATATCCAGCGGCAACACATGCAGGCTGAACTTAGGGCCGCTCTGCCAATCCTCCAAAGCCCCTTCCGGCATCTCTTCCTCCGGGCGAATCTCCGCGTACCGCCACCGATCGCTTACCACCTGCCGGCGCAGTTGAGCGAAAATCTCGGCTTCCTCCGCGGTGGAATTGGTTAGCAGGGCGCAGTGATCGGAGAACGGCAACGACACCAGGCGCCGCCCGGTAAACCAGCTGTTCACTTCACAGAACACCACCCCATTGGCCAGCGGACGCCCCGGTTCCGTAGTGGTAAGCACCACCGGTCGATATCCATAGGTCTGCCGCAACACCTGCAGCCAGGGGCGGGAATGAAAAATGCCGGCACGAGGATGGCGAAGCGTCAACTCGTCCCAGCGCTGATCTTCCAACGCATCAATCGTATAAACAGCCAATTCACTTCCTGATCATGAGTACGGCCCGGCAATTCCCTTCCTGCCAGGATTGGTCACCTGCCTGGTAAATCGTTCAACTTAGCAAGGCGACTTGACTTGTTGCGGGGACGGACGGCACGAAGCAATGCAATCGAACAACTTAAACGCCCCAAGCTTTCGCAGGGAGGTTAATGCACCGCAGACCACCGGCGACGCTTTCCCCAGCGTACCCCGGACGCAAAAGTGGCGGCAATAGAAAGCAGCCAGCTTCTGCCGGTCCGGACCTTCGCTTCGGTCGTACCCCAACTCCTGAAAGTGGTTCTGCAGCGGTTGGCGGTGGTAGCGGTAATAGTCAGCAAATGTGGAGCGGTGGAGTTCAACTCCAAAGGCCCCCGGGTCCATGCTTAAGGGGCTCCCCGGTTCGATTTCGATCATACAGTTCTTGAACCGAACCCGGCGGAACTTCTTCCGCAACCGTTTTTGGTACTGAACCAGGGCATGCAAATGTCCCCAGTTTTCGAACGGCAGGCCCACGGCAAAGCATAAGCAACAATCGACTCCTTCTTCGTCCATCACAGCTAAGCACCGTTCGAGTTGCTCGTTGCTGTACCGGTACAAGCCATTCCGCTTCCGCAATTCCTCATCCTGGCTGTTGGGACTAAGAGTAATAAAGGAATCCTTGGCGCCGGGTAATCTCTTAAAACTTTGCATGAACTCACGCGTCGGCAGGCACCAACGTTCAACTTCAAGACTCAACGGGATATTGAGCCTCCTGATCCCTTCAAACACCGCCAAATAAAACTGTTCGCCCTCCTAGCAAGGGAACGGATCTTCGGCGAAGTAGATGGAATCGAAACCGAAGCGCTGAATATCCACAATCGAGCCCAGAACGGAGTCAACCGAGCGCGCACAGACCTGTTTGCGGTTGTTGATGGCTGCCTGCGCAGGCGCTGATCCCCCGCAAAAAGAGCACTGATGCACGCATCCGCGCCCCAGCACCACGGGATACGTCTTCTTCCACCCCAACAGGATTCTCTGAGTAGCATCGGAAAGTCCGCCGATGGTCGTCGACCTGGAAAACGATTCGACGAACACGGGATAATCCTTCATAAACGTGAAATCCGTGTAAGAAAGACTGTCCAGCTTCTCTTGATCGGCCACATAGGTAAGCGGATTCAGCCTGATTACATTTTCCCGGCGAAACGCCAGATTGGGAACCGCATCGTATTCGCGATCGGAACAAACATGCGTAACCAGTTCCAGCAAGGGCGTCTCGGCATCCCCGCGAATAATGAAATCGACACAGTCGTAAGAGCTCAGGATCTCTTCCGCGAAAAGTGAAGCGGTAAAGCCTCCGAACAAAATGGGGATTTCGGGAGCCGCTTGTCTTATCTCTTGTGCAATCTCAATTACATCAAATGCCTGAAAATGCCAGTGGAGATCAAGCCCGATGATAGCAGGCTGGGTTTCGGCGATGATCCGGCGAAGATCAATGGAGCCATACTGCCGAAGTTCCACACCCAGATGGATGACCTCGCTGGTGCGGCCATTCTTCCGCAGATGATCGGCTAAACCCAATAGACCAATCGGTGGGTATTGGATAAACGAGAAACTGCCAATCGGCTTGTAATAATTATTGAATTTCGGAGTATGAAGAAGCAGGATTTCCGGCATCTTGATTTTGCTTCGGGTCGATTTAAACACTTCCCTACCAGCATTATCGGCCAACCTCGATGCCACCTTTACATAATCTTTACATTTCCTTAATCATTCTTCAGCAGTAGTCGTTCGACTATCAACAAACGTCATTTGCAAGTACCAAACTTCATGCATCACGGCGAATGATGCCGCCGATTCTTCCGGCCCACTGGAAGGCGCGAAAACAGCGCCGCTTCAGGCAAAAATCCTGCACCTTTTGCTTGGCTCGGGAACCATGAAAATCCCACATGCCCACATCGGCCAAGACCGCCAGCAGCTGGTGATCTTCCGCTCCTGGAGCGCCAACCGCCATTCCCCGAAATATCGGATCGCGACGAAACATAATTCGCTTCACGTCGAATAGGAGGGCGTTTGGATTTACCGTGGGCTTGCCGGCATAATCGAAAAACGGACCATCCTGCACCCGGGCTCCCGGCGCAATCACCCCCTCGAGGACGATTTCGGAATCTGCAGGAACTTCAAGGTCCACCGTCTGACACTTTACCAGCAGCAAACTTTCCCGCTGCAAACCTCCGGCGAGTTCAAATTCGTCCATCCCATAAGGATAAGCGGCGCTAGCCGCCATGACGAGCGACTCGCTTGCGCCAATCGCCACGGCCATCTCCAAAGGCTGGCCCCGGCGTTCTGCCTTGGCGGCATGAATGCCAAGGTGACTGGCTGCAGACGTACTCACCGTCGCCTGCTTCGGACCCAACAGCTCCATGCGATAGACGCCGGCGTTGCGCACACCCGTCTCCGGGTCTTTGCTGATATTGACATGCCATGTGCCAATGTACCGGCTGCGGTCGCAGCGATTCCAATGGGGAACCGGAAAGCGAAATAGATCAACGTCATCGCCGGTCAATGAATTCTCGGAGACCGGTCTGGCAACCTGCAGCATGGGTGGTATGGGAGCGGCCTTGCGCTTCTTCAACTCACGTACGATTTCCGTCCTCTTCAGCCCGGCGCCCATTCCCAGAGCCAGGCCAACGAGGTCGATGCTGCTCAGCCCGTTCGTAAAAATGCGCGCACCGGGATAGCCCTTTATGTTTTCAAATAGCAGGGGCCTGCGCTGCTCCCGTGTGATTTCACCCAGTTCATACTTCCAGTCGACCTCGCGCGAAATCCGGGTCAGGCGCCCTTCGTGTGAAATCAGCGCGATAAACGCCCGCATATCCATTCTCTATCGCTTCTTCCTCTTGCCTCCCGGCAGGGAGACCTCGAATCAGGTCCAGGACTGCTGCCTGGGTCATTCGCAACGATCCGGCAATTCGCGCAAACGTTCTCCGTTTGCTTACTTCGCCCCTGAATGTGCAGGCTTGGCAAGTGCCGCGTGAAAACGCTCACTTTCCCGCAGCAGTAACTCCGCAGCGCGCTTGGCGAAATAGGTAATGGTAAGATCGGCGCCGGCGCGCTTCAAACAAGCCAACGCTTCCAGCATGACTGCGTCCCGGTCCAACCGGCCCATTTTTGCCGCCGCGTCGATCATGGCATATTCGCCACTCACGTTATACACACCCAGCGGCATTTCGAATTCCTGCTTTGCGCGATAGACCACGTCAAGATAGAAGAGGCCCGGCTTAACCATCACAATGTCCGCACCCTCCTCAATATCGGCGGCAATTTCACGCATTGCCTCATTGGAATTCCCGACGTCCATCTGGTGCGTTTTCTTATCGCCGGAAGAGACGCTGGATTCCGTAGCCTCTTTGAAAAACGGGTCGTAGAGCTTCGAGGCATACTTGGCGGCATAGGCCATGATCGGTAGATTGGAAAATCCGTTCTTGTCCAGCGCCGCCCGCATCGCCTGAATCTGACCATCGAGCATAGCGGCCGGCGCCACCATATCGGAACCCGCCTCGGCATGCGAGACGGTGGTCTTGATCAATAGTTCCAAAGAGGAATCATTGACCAGGTATCCGTTTTCCAGGATGCCGCAATGCCCGGTCAGGGTGTATTCGCATAAACAGACGTCGGTAAAGACCAGCAATCCCGGAACACTCTTCTTCAGCGCGCGCAACGCCGTCTGCACAATGCCGGTGGGCGAGTACGCGCCGGTTCCGAGTGCATCCTTCGTCTCCGCCACGCCGAACAGCAGTATGGCCTGGATGCCGAGATCCTGAACCTGCTTAGCCTCCTCGACCAGACGGTCGATAGAAAACTGGTAGTTATCCGGGAGCGAGCCAATCTCTCTCTTGACTCCGCTCCCCGGCGCCACAAACATGGGCAGGATAAAGTCATTCACCGAAATCTTGGTTTCGCGAACCAGACTCCGAAAGGCGCCGTTCTGCCTTAATCTTCGCAACCTTCGCTGGGGAAATGCCATTTTGTGCTCCTCTCACTTGGTGATTGCTGTGCTGGCCCTTGCCTTCAGCAGGTGGAAGGGCAAGATTTTTCCGCTTACGGTGGAAATGGGGAAATCACGCCGAACGTGAAGCATGCGCGACTGCTTCCACATCTCCGTTCCCGCCTGCGCCCAGGACTCCGGACTCGCCTCCGCTTGCTTCAAGAACGCCATGAACCGGTCTACCACTGCCTGCTCGTCGATATCTCCCACGCGCGGACTGACGAGCAATTGCAGCTGAGTGAGGCCCCGGTCATCTTCCTCCTCGACTAGCTGATAGTCCGTACTCCTTCCGCCGAAGTTTTCGGGTAGTTCCTTTTCGATCATCTGAATGAAGTCGGTGTCTACGAATGTCACACCCTCGCCAGTCAGCTTTTCGTAGCTGCGAATGCCGCTGATCAGGGTATCGAATCCGACCCGCCCGAACTCACAGTCACACGACTTTGTGGCAATGTCGCCAAAGTCTCCCATACCTACGTTCAGCAGCAGCTTCGGCGCTTCATAGAGCAGGCTGGTGAACAGATAGGAATTCATGGTCTGGTCGAGATGGGGAACCGTGATCTGATGGCTGACAATCGCAGTCGTATCTTTGTAGAGGTGGCAGCAATCGCTCTGCTCATACGGCTGGCCGCAACCTGCGGCGATGACTCCGGCTTCGGAGATCCCGTATACGGGAACCGCAAAAGCTCCCACCGCTTCGATTTCCCGTTTCTTGTATGGAGTGAGCGGTTCGCCGGTTACCAAAAATCTTGTACCTTGAATGTTCAGGTTGGCCTCGGCGGCGGCGATACAAATTCTGACCGCCGAAGCGGCAAAGGTATACACCACGCAGCGGCCGCATTCCTGAACCGCCTGCGCGGCCCATTCGGCAATTTTCTTCGCGTCGTTGAGACCGGCATATTCCGGCGCGGCCAGCGGGCATTTGTACAGGCGATGAATCGCAAAAATCAACTTCAGGCCCCACCGTTTCTCCCAATTGACCCGCAGCCGATCCTCCTCGACCTGGGAAAACCAGCGGCGTACGGGATTTCCGATATGGGCGAAGCGCAAACTCGAATTGATGCCGGGCGCGCCGGGAAACACCGGGAACCAGTTCGCCACGGGCGCGTTGAGGCATCCATGAGCCTGCAGCAGAAAAGCGTCGTAAAGCGACCGCTGAAACAGATAATCAAAGTCGATCCGGACCCTGGTGCCGGCGCTTCGAGTGGCGCCGCTGCGAACTTCGTACACGTAGGACAGAAACGGATTGTCGAACATCTCCGCCTGGCACGAGAACGTAAGCCCGTTGCGCACCACCGGGGTCTTTCCCTTGAATTCGTCCACCGTAAAAAAGACCCCTTCATGCGCAAGCCGGCAAAGGGTGGCTTCGATGCCTTCCTGGGAAACCCACGACTTCAGGTCGTCGAACCCGATCCGTTTCGCCTGAAGCAATTTCAAGTACGGACTGCGGGGATACTGGAAGATGCCTTTCTGAGCGAGGCTGAGAAAGTTTCCGTCGCGGTTGGCAATGCGATTCTTCAGCAGGAACCGGGCCGCCTGCATCGCCTCTTCCGTCTCCATTCGCGACTTGATGAACTTCCTGAGTCCGCTTACAAAACGAAAGTATTTTTGCACCCCTTAGTCCTCCTTACGATTTCGATATGGGCGCTCAGGCCGCCGCCGCTTTTCCCATAATCAGCGCGGCAATGCGTTCGGCTGCATGTCCGTCCCACAAAGGCGGAACGCTTCCCTGTTTGGCATTGCCGCGCAGTACATGTTCCAATTCGCTCCGAAGTTTCCTGGGATCACGGCCGACCAGAATATTAGTTCCCGCCGAGACCGTGACCGGGCGCTCAGTATTTTCCCGAACCGTGAGGCAAGGCACGCCCAGATATGTCGTTTCCTCCTGGATGCCTCCCGAATCGGTGACCACGACCGTGGCGCGCGTCTGATGCCCTAAAAATTCCAAATACGGCAACGGATCCAGAAATCGAATTCCGCTCGAACTCTCCAGGGAATGCCCGCGTGCCATGATCTGTTGCCGGGTCCGCGGATGCACCGGGAAGAGCACGGGGATTTCGTGGCCGATCTCGGCCAGTTCTCCGAGTAGCTCTCCCAGCCACCGGGGATCATCGACATTGGAAGGCCGGTGCAGGGTGACCAGCGCAAACCGAGGCGGCAAATCCGCCGGAATCGTTTGCCGGGCGGCCGGCAACATCCGCACCAGAGTATCGATCATCACGTTACCCACCAGATGTACCTTGGCTTCCTCGATACCTTCGTGCGCAAGGTTCGAGTTCCCATCGGGCGAAGGGGTAAACAGCATATCCGCGAGTTGGTCGGTGAGCAGGCGATTGATTTCTTCCGGCATCGTCCGGTCGAACGAGCGCAGTCCCGCCTCCACATGTCCCAGCGTCACCCCAAGTTTGGCGCATACCAGCGCCGCCGCCACCGTGGAATTTACGTCCCCATAGACCAGCACAAGATCCGGCCGGCGCTCGAGCACAACCGCTTCAAAGCGGCTGATGATTTGGGCGGTCTGTTGCGCATGGCTTCCCGAACCCACCTGCAGATTGACATCCGGGGGCGCCATTTCCAACTGTTGGAAGAATACGTCCGACATATTGAAATCGTAATGTTGACCGGTATGAACAACGAATTGTTCCGCCGCGGCATACGACCGAAAAGCCCGGAATACGGGGGCCGCTTTCATGAAATTCGGGCGAGCGCCAACCACGTGACAGATTCTCATTTAGGGAATACTCCAGCAGAACTCAGGAATTAGGAAGACGGACCACGGTCGTTTCAAGAGCTTCGCATTTGGACGGGGCGAGCTCATAGCGAATCCCACCATTTTCAAGCCGCGCATAAGCAATTCTGGCGCGCTCACAACCCGGGCCTGTAATCCGCCAATCATCGCCATCGCGGACAAGGGTGAGAGCGTTTCGAATGCGCCACCAATCGTTCACTTCCCCGGGCTTGGCCATCCATACATTCTCGTGATCTCGTATCTCCGCCAGATGGCTTAGAAGTTCACGGTAGATTTCCTGCGCTCGCTCGTTCTTGATGTAGTCCGGATGCACCAGAATGCTGATGAGTCCGTGCCTCTTCCGGATGGTGTCAATCTGGTAGTCCCACAGTTTCAGGGAATAATCGCCCAAAAAGTGGAACAGCGCATAATCCTGGGTCGTGGTCAGCGGCAACTCCAGCAGCTTGCCGATAAAATAAGGGAAGATGCTGCAGCATCCACCTCGCTGCGGCTCCAGATGCGCGGCATTGGGCACCGACATATCGTACTGGAAGTCCAGCGCATGACACCAGCGCTGATTGCGATACATAATTCCCGCCCGGAACCCTACGGCCTTAAACTTCTTGCCGTAAGCATTGACGGCAATTACGCGCCTCATGAACTGCTCTTCGTTCAGAAACAAATTGCCGTCGTGATTCAGGTCGTGAATATTGATCTCGAAGCCGCGATCGCGGATGTCGGACAGAAATTCTTCGGAGACGGAATAGCGATCCTCGGGAATCACCTGAAACGCAGCTTTGATGCCGAAAGAGTCGTCAATATCCATGAGCGCGGAGCAAAAATCCCTCCCGGCCTCCGCTTCCACGTCATGGGTAACGATGGCACAACTGTCACTTCCGTTCGGCCAAAACCATATGAACGGCACTCGATCCAGATTCTGAGCCTGCATAGCCAGCGCCACGCACTTCTCCATAATTTGTTCCACGGAAGAGTCCACCGGCCAATGAGGAAACTGTATCTTCTCCCATCCCTTGAGGTAGGCTCGCTGCATATACTTCCTGATCCCCACGGGCAACAAGGGCCGCAGCGAATAATATACGGAACGAAGCGGCTTGTCCCATGCATGATAGGAGTCTGCGGGATAGCGCTCCATCAGCAGATTGTCAATTAGCAGATCCGCATCAAACGGCAAGCGAAGCCTTGGCCCGTCAAAGCGGACATCCGCAGAGGCATCGGGAAGGCCGTTCCGCACGGATTTCGACACTGCAACCGCCGAACAGGAACCGTAGCAGATGTTGCCATCGCCGAAATAAAAGAAACCTTCCGTCGGGGACGGAACGCAATCGTACTCCAGGTTCAGCACAGATTCCGGGAACCGGTAATGCTCAATAAGGCGTCGCATTGCTCTCCAAAGCTAATCGTACAGAAGAGGCCCCCTGCGTCCAAACCGCACGCACACAAGTGAGCCCACTCTTGAATTTTCCCGGCCGCCTCCCCTGCCATGTCCTCTTCAGGAGCATGGACGGATTCGTCTCAGATGGTGACGAATCCTCTCCCCCTCGACGGCCGCAACTTCGATGAATTTCGTCCGCCAAACCGCACAGACTCTATTTTTTATGATGCCGGAGGCAGACAATCCGTCTCGAACGTGCCCACCTGCCGAGCATCATAATAAAGATAAGCCAATACCGCTGCCAGTCCCCACTTCTTTTTGCACTATATTGGCTGGGGTTTTTGCATTAGATACGCCCTGGTTTCGCCCTAGATTCGTCTTGGCCACTCCTGTCCGGCAAAAACCGAAGAGAATCATACGGTTACGACAACCTGCAAGTCCCCGTTTGACGCCTGCCAGCAGCGCCAACATGTCCAAATCTCTCGTTCCAACTCCCCCGAACAGCCGGAAAAAATCGCATCGAAGTGTTACTGACTACATTTGACCCATGCCCGCGCCCGCTGATCGTAAGTCCTAAGGAGCTTTGCGGGATTGCCACCAACCACACTGAACGGAGGAACGATTCGTGTAACGACTGCGTTGGCCCCAATCACGCTGTTGCGTCCTATGGTCAGTTCTCCGTGGGTGCAGACAATGACTGCTCCATATCCCAACCAGCAATTCCGTTCAATCACCACGCGTCCGCCTTCCGTTACCCCCTGCGCAAGAATGGGCAAATCGGGATTCGAAAACTCATGGTTGTGGTCCATGATCAGGACGTTTGGAGCAAACAGGACTTCCTGTTCGAGAACCACCTTATTTCTACTGGATATCATTGAGCCTCGGCCAATATTGCATCCCGCTCCAAAAACGATCTTAGGTTCCAGACTGTCAGAACCAGGAGCAATATTGAGCCATACGTTTTCGGAAAGATAAACATCCTCAGCGAAGCTTATCCACCGGGCCATGATGCGCCGCACATTACAGGAGTAGTGAATCGCCGACCCACGGCCGAAAGCGGCAAATGGGTAGGTCGTCCGGAGCCATCTCGTGTGCAGCCAAGTCGCAATCCTCGAGAACATGTAAAGATGAGGCTCGGCCGGCGCATTGAGCGGGTTGGTTGCGTGTTTTGAGCTATTCACTGACGCCCTCGGCGACAGGTTTGTCGATGGCGAAGCGGCGAGGCAGAAAAACGCCTAAGAACGCCTTCCATTCGGCGCCGGTTACGGTCTTGGTCAGCAGCAGCGCAGGATAGGCCATCAGCAGGCACGCCAGCGCCACTTCTCCGAGGCGCAGAGTAGCAAAGAGGCGCACATTCGCCACATAGAACATCGGCAGACGGGTCGCGAGAGCCCCGGCGGCCAGAATCAGAGCGGACGCGGTCGTTAACTTCAGCGCGTCCGGCACCAGCGCCTTGGCGTGGAAGGCATGGAACGTCCTCATGAGAGCAAACAGCATGAACAGCACTCCCATCAGTTCAGCCACGGCAAATCCTACCAAGACTCCATTGAAACCTAAGCGGCGGGCAAACGCGATGATCGAGGCCAGAATCACGATTCGGAGAATCTGCCGGATGTTGTCCAGCAGGGCCTTGCCTGAGATTCTATAAAGCACCAGCTGCAGAAGCGACAATCCCTTAAACAGCCCGGCCAGACTGACGAGAATCAGCGCAGTTCTGATTGTCGCCTCTCTTTGGCCTGTCCAGGCGAACACCATGGAGGAGCCAAACACGGAGATGAACGCCAACGGAAACAGCGTCAGGCCCAGCGTAACCTTGAAGGACTTGAGAAGCAGAGCCTGCATTTTCTCATGCGAACCAGACGCGTAGACCTTGGTGCCGCCAGAGAGAATGGGGATCAGGAATGAATCGTTAAGCATCAGAACAGTGGACGTCAACCGCGTCACCAGCGCATAGGTGCCCGCGGCTTCGGCTCCAAAACATCGCAAAATGCCGAAGGGAAGAATCGACGCATATACGATTTCCAGAATGTTCACCAGCTGATAGCTTCCGGCAAAGCGAATCAACTCGGGCACCGCAGCCTTCGTAACGTGCCTCAGCCGCAGGCGAATTTGCGGCACCACCTTCCGGGAGGCTAAAAAGCAGCTGGAGACAAACGCGATATCCGAGATCGCCATCACCGAGGCCATGGCGAACAGGCCGTAACCGAAATGAAGCGCAGTCACGATGGCTACCGCCTCCGCCAGGGTAAAGCAAGTTGCGAACCTCCGGGAGAGGTCGATGCGATGCCCGCCCATCACGATGGCTTCAAACACCGCTCCCACGTTCGACATGACCATGATCAGGCCGAGCACGGTGATCGAGGAGGCAGTGGCATGCAGAAACTGCTGGGGAACGCCGGCTGCCATGGCAATCCGGCGCGAAAAGATCGCACAGGGGATGAGACCAGCGACCGACAGCACCAACATGAAGGCGCAACCGGTACTGAGCAACCGGTTCGCAGCTTCGTAATTTCCGTTGCCCGTCGCTTCGGCCACGTATTTCTGAAACGCGGATTTGACGCCAACCGTGCCAAAACGCATGTAGGCGGAGGTCATCATGATGATCGACCAGATTCCGTACCCCCCCAAGCCAAGGTGGGCAATCACGATGGGAATCGTGATCAATCGCGTCGACACTTGGGCGCAGCCTCCGATCACGCCGGAAAGAGTATTCTTTCCGATCGTGACCGCCAGATTTCGATTCGACGATGTAGCCATTGTGGTAGTTGTTGCCATAGGGGTCGTATTCTTCGAATGATTCCTGTCTGGTTGTGCGCCGTCTCTCGCCGAACCCTCACGCTGCCTTACCGGGGTTTCCGACAGCCGCCACTGCTCTTTAGCCTTTCTGTTGATTGTTTTCCTGCCACGAACAACATTCCATTCAGCCGGTTCAAGCAAGCCGGCAACTATGCGCCGGTCCTGCCGGACCCGAAACCGCGGCCCACTCGCTGCAACGCCGATCGCATTCTGCGCTTCAGCCAGAATGCGTACGGAAGCCAGCGATAGGCGCCCAGAAGTTTTAGCCGGAACTCACCGGCCCAGTCCGACGGATCGGCGCAAATACGGCCGGTCACGAATCTCTCCTGGGCTGAGGCCAGAACCGGAACCGTGGTATACACGCGCGTGTAGCCGGCCTCACGGCACAGGTCGATGGACTTCTCATTGAAAGCCCCGTACGGAAAGCTGAAACTCTCAATCTTCCGCTGCAGGGAGCGTTCCAGCATTTCGCGCGACTCGACCAGTTCCCGCCGGGCACTCGCTTCGGTCAACGACGGAAATACCGCGTGCGAAACGCCATGAGACCCGATCGTCACCATGGGTTCGGGAAGCCGCCTGAGTTCCGCCTCAGAGACCAGACGCTCGTGCCTCTCGGCCTTGCCCTCGGGCCACCAGTCGGCCTTTTGCCCCAATCTTCCCGTCGCCACAAAAAAAGTGGCGGGAATACGCAGTGCCTGCATTTCCGGAAGCGCATACTCCAGCACATTCGCGAATACGTCATCAAACGTGACCGAGGAATAACGGGCTCCAGGGTTCGGCTGGAACGGCACGCCCAATTGCACCGGCGTCGTCATACGGACCAGGATTTTCATTTGCCGGGAAAACCGTGCGCGCTGGTCCGCGGCAACCGAATGGTAGTACAAGATGACATAAGTCGAGATCGCCTGTCTGCCCAGTAGACAGCGCACGACCGCACGCAGCCGATCCACCATCCACAGCCCGGCACTAATGATGAACTTAAGAACCCGCGTACTCATGCGCTCTCCAAGGGCCGCTCATTTCTTTTCTGCCACGGCACGACCAAAATGCGAGACGTGCACAGCCAATCGGGATCTATAATTCGCTGAATATCCTTGCCAACCTTTGTGACTGCTCCTTTCGGAGGTATTCAAGAAATTCCCGCGGCACCGCCCGGGGCTCTCGAATCCAGTAGGAATGTCCGAAGCCCGCCAGCCGTGCAAGCGAACCAAGCACGAAGGGCTTGTCCCGGCAGCGCCGTATGGTTCTGACGATTTCGAACATGGGCAGCGTCCCCAGAGAATAATCCGCCTTCCCTTGCCGGATGCCATTTTTCAGCCACCGGTCAGCCGAACCGGTAAAGCGGTGGTGATAGACCGGCAGGTGCGGAAAGGATTTCACCTCCCACCCCTGCATACGGGCGGCCACCTCGGCATATACATCCGGCGCGC
>CAZUCM010000035.1:0-14261 GCA_964619235.1 uncultured Terriglobales bacterium | reverse complement strand
GGACCGGCGATCCGGTTCCGGGAATTGCCGAACGTCCCGCATTTGTGATTGAGCGCGAAACCGGAATCATCCGATTCGTGAAGGTTTATCATCTCGGCCAGCAACCCGACCTGGAAGAATTGCTCGATGTGGTGCGTCAGCTGAATGGAAACGCCAATGCCGAGTCGCCGGAGAGCCATCTGCACCAGGTAAGCGAGTAACCGGCGGATCAACGGACGCACAAACCTTTGGCCGAAGGCCGGAAGTCCCAGTTAGTTCAGCTTGCCGCATGGCCGGCAGAAGCATTGATTGTTTTGCGGGCCATAATCCGGACCATATTGACCATTCCCATCAGGCCCAATGATTTTCCCATGGAAAGTTCGCGGCCATAGATGCGGTAGATGATCTCGCCCGGTATTTCCGCGACTTCTTCCAGTGGGGCGCCGGAGAGCGATTCCCGGAGAATCGTCGCCAGGGACATGGCGGATATGCCCTGCGGATTTTCCACGGCAAACGAATACGCCAGAGTTCCGTCCTGATTGGGCTCCGCCCAGACGTAAGCTTCCGATTCGCATCCCGGCACACGATGATCCGCCGGGTATGGCCGCGTGGCGATCTCGGGCGCCACGCGGCGAAATCGTTTTGCCATATCCACAAGCAGTTGAATCCGTTCTCCGCGTTCGAGCGGCTCCAGAGTGGCGAGCAGAGATTCCAGCCGCTCAGGCAGCCGCTTCATGCCGCACTTCCGCGCTGGGGTTCTCGATCGGCGCCAGCACCAGATTTCCCCATTCCGTCCAACTACCGTCGTAGTTGCGCACCTTGGGGAAGCCCAGCAAATAAGACAGGACAAACCAGGTATGGCTGCTGCGCTCTCCAATGCGGCAATAGGCAATTACATCGTCTTGCGGGCGCAACCGGTGTTCCTCCATATAGATCTTTCGCAATTCGGCCGCGTCCTTGAAGGTGCCGTCCTCGGGATTGACTGCGCGTCCCCACGGAATGCTGAGCGCGCCGGGGATGTGCCCGCCACGCAGGGCGCCTTCATTCGGGTACTCGGGCATGTGTAACCGCTCGCCGCGATACTCCTCCGGACTGCGAACGTCCACCAGAGGCAGTTTGCGTTCCAGATGCCGGAACACCTGGTCGCGAAAGGCCCGGAAGCGGAGATCATCGCGCTCCGGCGCCTGATAACGGGTGGGCGGATATTTGGGAACTTCCCGCGTCAGCGGCCGGTTTTCCTGGACCCACTTCAATCTCCCGCCATCCATGATCTTGGCGTTTGTGTGTCCGAAAAGTTGCAAAACCCAGAATGCGTAAGTGGCCCACCAGTTATTCTTGTCGCCATATAAGAGGATGGTGGTCTCCGTGGTTGCACCAATGCGGCGCATCAGGCCGGCAAAGCCACTCCGGTCGAGATAATCCCGCCGTACGGGATCGTTCAAATCCCTCGTCCAGTCGATTTCCACGGCGCCGGGAATATGTTCTGCGCTGTATAGCAGCGGGTCTTCGTTGGACTCGACAATTCGTATTCCCGGATCCTGCAAGTGTTGTTGCACCCAATCCGTCGCGACCAGTACCTCGGCCTTGGCATAGCCACGTGCATCGATTCCTTTACTCATGGTTGCCTCCCAGGTGCTTAACTATCAATTCATTAGATGCGCAAGGCAGAGCTTGGGAGGTGGGGGATGGCGCCGGAGGCCGGAACCCGCCCCAGCAACAGCTTTAGCCAACTTAGCGGTCTTCTGCGAACAAAATCGCCCCAGGACTGCGCATATACTTATGTTCGTCCGGCGGGAGACCTGCAATGTTGCTGATGAAAAGATTGGCGGTGGTTCTGATTGCCTTCAGCATGACGGGATGTAACCGTGCGGCTCCGAAGAACCTGGATGTTTATGACGGCTTTGAAACTTCCAGTTTGAGCGGGATATGGGACACCGACCGGTTTGTTCCCGGCGCAGTGGAAATGCAGAGTCAGGTTTTTCGTGCCGGCCACGGAGCAGCAAAGATTACGGTCCATTCCCGCGACATATTTGAAGCCGGCATACACGGTGACCTCGACACCGAGCGTGCGGAGTTGCGGGAGACAGAGGAGCTGAACTCCAGGGAAAATGTGCCCTACGAATTCTCTTTCAGCATGTTCTTCCCCGCGGATTTTCCCATCGTGCCGACCCGGCTGGTGATCGCGCAATGGAAACAGTACTGCGCCCATGGCGGTAATTGCTCGAACGATAGCCCGGTGCTGGCCGTTCGATATTTTTCCGGTGTGCTGAGGATCACCCAGGATATTAATCGGCGCCGCATCACGCTCTATAAGCAGAAAGATGAGTATCGAAATCGCTGGCTGGACTTCAAATTTCGCGTCCGGTTCTCGTCCGGCGATGATGGCCGGATCCAGGCATGGCTCAATGGCAAACCTTTGGTCGACCAAAAGGGCGTCACCGCCAATGCCGAGAATACGGATACCGGCTACCCCGGCCCCAGCAGCTTCTATTTCAAAATGGGGCTGTATCGCGATGTAATGGCTGAGCCAATGACCGTTTATGTGGATGAATTCCACAAACGGCAGCTGAACCAGGACTGATGCGCCGTTTTACTGTGTCAAATTCATCTTGACTTCGTTAGCGCGCTGCGATAGAGTGCGGCCCGTTAGCTTAAATAGGTTATCCTTGCGGCTGCCCGCCGCGGGTGGGGAGGTGCATGTTTTTCTCCCCATAGGCGAGCGGCCGGCAAAGATCGCCCTTGTCCGGAGTGTGGAGCCGGGCTTGTCTCGAAGTGTTGTAGCGTGGTTGATGGTTCCACTCCTCTTGTGCTCATAGCTATTCGGCCCCATTAGGTTCTCAAGGTTTGCCAAGCTCAGGGTATTACTGCGTGCACGCATGTGCGTGACCGCAGACCTCCAGTTGCGCTGAAAACTCAGCGCTCGAATGAACTGCCTGCTGAAGATTCGACAAGGAGATTGTCATGCGCCGCTTTCTGATTGCGATTATCCGGACGCCTTTTCTGGGACTTTTTGCTTTTTTACTTTGCGTGACGCTGTCCGTGCCTTCCGCGGCACAGCAGTTTCCCTATCCGGATGTGCATTCGCGTGTGACGCAAGCAATTGACGAAGGACAGCGTGTGACCCTGGCCGGCCACGTGCACCGTCTCGCACAGGCGAAGTTTGACCAGGGAGCGGTCGCGGACAGCCTGCCGGTGGAGCATTTGATCGTGGTTCTCCAACGCAGCCCCGAGCAAGAGGCAGCGGCGGCGCTGCTGGTGGACCAGTTGCACAACCGGAACTCGGCGCAGTTTCATCAGTGGTTGACGCCGGAGGACTTCGGAAAGCATTTCGGGCCCACGGACGATGACCTGTCAAAGGTGACGAGTTGGTTGCAGTCCAAAGGATTTACCATCGAGGATGTGCCGCCGGGCCGCACTCATATCGTGATTTCCGGCACGGCGGGACAGCTGCGTAACGCCTTTCACACCGGGCTCCACAACCTGAATGTGAACGGCGAAAAACACATCGCGGTGCTGGCCGATCCACAGATTCCGGCGGCGCTGGCTCCGGTGATTGCCGGGTTCCGCCAACTGCACGACTGGCATCCCAACCCGCTCTTTCACCCGGCAGGCGCATTCACGCGCGATAGCCAGACCGGCGCCTGGCACAAGAGCGCTGAAAGCGCTTCGTCTCCCGCTCTGACGTTCAGCAACAACGGAACCACGTATTATCCGGTCGGCCCGCAGGATTGGTACACCATCTATAACAGCCGGTCTTTATATCAGGCGGGGATCAACGGCGCAGGAACCACGATTGCGGTTTTGGAAGAGACCGAGGTGGCCAATCAGTCCGACGTGACCAGCTTCCGGTCGCAGTTCGGTCTGCCGGCTTATCCCGCTACCCCCAACAACACGCAAGGCGGCGTCAATTGGGTTTACGGTCCCGGCAACGGGTGCGGAGCTCCTCCGCGGCCGACTTCCACCGATGAAGAGAGTGAGGCGTTACTGGACGTGGAGTGGGCGGGCGCCATCGCTCCCAACGCCACGGTTGATTTTGTGGCGTGTAATTCCACGGGCAGCGGAATTGGTTCCTATGGTACGGATCTGGCCGCCTCCTACGTTGCGAATTACCTCTCCTCGACCGTGGTGGCCACGAGTCTGAGCTATGGCGAATGTGAAATCTACGCGGGCGCCAGCGGCGCACAGTACTACCGGAACCTGTGGCAGCAATTGACGGCGGAAGGTATCACGCCTGTGGTTTCCTCCGGCGATGGCGGATCATTGGGTTGCGACCAGGGCGGCGGTGTCGGTTTTCACAATCCTTCCACCAACGTGATGTCGAGTTCCCCTTACAACATCTCCGCCGGCGGCACGGACTTCAGCGATGTGTATCAGTCGGGGGGGAAGAGTGTCGCAACATGGTGGAACGGTACCAACGGCACGGGATACAGCTCCGCCCTGTCTTATATTCCGGAAGTATCCTGGGGCGGCGAGTGTTCCAATCCGCTCGAGGCTTCCTATCTGCAGTTCACCGGCAATACGGAGTTTGGAACCACCTACACGCCGCTGGCAATTTGCAACGTAATGGGAGGGCAAGTGGTGGGCGGCGGGGGAGGTGTCAGCTTCTTTAACTCGCTGCCGGGCTGGCAGGGCGGGGTATTCGGAGTTGGCTATACCTCATCCTCGACGACCTACCGCAACGAGCCTGATATTTCGTTTTTTGCCTCCAGTGGTTTCTGGGGACACTGGCTGCCGTATTGCCAGTCCGATACCGGGTATAGCTGCAATTACTCCAACGCGACCGACACCAGGGCTCTGGGAGCGGGAGGCACCTCCTTTGTGGCGCCCCAGGTTGCCGGTCTGATGGCTCTGATCAACCAGCACACGGATTCACGGCAGGGTCTCGCCAACAATACGCTCTATGCGCTGGCGGTGTCCGAATATGGCACGCAGGGCAGTCCCAACAGCTCCAACCTCGTCACCTGTTCGGGTTCCAATAGGGGCGCGACCGTCGGCGGTTCCTGTATCTTCCGCAATATTTCCAGCGACACTCCCAGCCTGCAGGGCGGCGCGATCACCAGCGACATCGTGCAGCCATGCGATCCGCTGATGGCTACCAACTGCTATGCTCCCAACGGCGAAACCTGGGGACTGAGCACCGTTACAGCCAGTGGCTCCACCCTGGCTTATCAAACCGCTCCGGGATACAACCTTGCCACCGGACTGGGCAGCGCCAACGTTTACAACCTGGTGATGGGTTGGAACAGCGGTCCGAGCTTCCCGTCCACGGTAACGCTCTCTGCCAGCCCCGCGATCCTTGCATCCGCGGCCAGCACTACCACGTTGACGGCGGTGGTGGCGGCGACGGGCAGAGGTGGAAAAGTGGCGCCCGTGGGTAGCGTCAGCTTCTACCTGGGGGGCACCAGCGGCAAGCTTTTGGGTACGGCGAATCTTGCTTCGGCTTGTGGAGGCGCTGCCGGCAACACTACCTGCACTGCCACCGCGGCTTTGACGGTGCCGGCCACACGGCTCGCCGTTGGGGCGAACAGCATCATCGCATCTTTCGGCGGTGACGGAGCCAATGACGCGCCTGCCACCTCGTCCGCGGTCAATGTCCTATATGAAATGGGACCGGATTTGACGATCAGCCAGAGTTACAGCGCCAATTTGATCGCCGGGCAAACCGGAGCAACATACACCATCACCGTGAGCAACGTTGGCGGAGCCGCCAGCACCGGAACGGTGACCGTAACCGATGCCCTGTCGAGCGGGCTCTCGGCAACCGCACTGAGCGGCTCGGGATGGACCTGTACGCTAGGCACGCTGACATGTACGCGTGCGGATGCATTGGCCGCCGGCAGAAGTTATCCGGTGATTACGCTTTCGGTGAACGTGGCGGGGAACGCCCCCAGTTCGGTCACGAATACAGTGACGGTATCCGGCGGCGGTGATGTCAACACCGGCAACAACGGCGCCAGCGGCGTTGCGACGGTCCTGCTAGCGGGAGCGGATCTGGCCATCAGCAAGAGTCACAGCGGCAGTTTTACGCAGGGGCAGTCGGGAGCGATTTACACGATTGCGGTCAGCAACCTGGGCGGAAGTGCCAGCAGCGGCACGGTGACGGTTACAGATACATTGCCTGCCGGACTCTCGGCCTTGACCATCAGTGGTTCAGGGTGGAATTGCACCCTCAGTCCGCTGGCCTGCACCCGGCCGGACGCACTGGGCTCCCTCAGCAGTTATCCGCCGATCACGCTTACCGTGTGGGTGGCCGGCAATGCGCCGGCATCGATCACAAATACGGCGACGGTATCCGGCGGTGGCGATGTCAACTCCGCCAACAACATCGCCAGCGACGTCGCCGCGGTGGCCCAGGTCCAGGGTGACATCATCACGATCGCCGGTACCGGAGCCTTCGGATTCTACGGCGACGGTGGCCCTGCAATCAGTGCCGATCTGTATTACCCCGAAGGTACGGCCACAGACGCGGCCGGAAACCTGTACATTGCCGACGCCGGCAACAACCGTATCCGCAAAGTGAATATGGGGACGGGGATCATCACGACGGTGGCGGGCAATGGAACGGGAGGGTACAGCGGCAACGGCGGCCTCGCGATCAACGCCAGTCTGTCTTCCCCCGCCGCAGTGACGGTGGATGGCGGCGGGAACTTGTATATCGCCGATACATACAACGGTGTCGTTCGCAAGGTGAGTGCGGCGACCGGAATCATATCGACGGTGGCCGGCGGAGGCGCCGGGTGCGCGGCTGAAACCAATACGGTCGGGGACGGCTGCCCGGCTACCAGCGCCAGGCTGTCGCTTGTCGCCGGAGTGGCGGTGGATCTTACCGGAAATCTGTACATCTCCGACATGTACAACAACCGCATCCGCAAGGTGAATGCGGCGACCGGGGTGATCACGACAGTGGCCGGCAATGGATATGTGGATTATGAAAACGATTCCGGCGCCTACAGCGGCGATGGTGGCCCGGCCACCAGTGCTGAGCTGAATAATCCCTTCGGCATAGCCTTGGACACGGCCGGGAACTTGTACATTGCCGACAGCGTCAGCGACATCGTTCGTGAGGTAAACGCGACGACGGGAATCATTACGACGGTGGCGGGCGCCATCCCCACCTGGGCGGACGGGGCCGTCTCCGGCTTCAGCGGCGATGGTGGTCCGGCCGTCGGCGCCGAGCTGAATAATCCCACAGGCATTGCTGTGGATTCGTCTTTCAATCTCTACATTGCCGATTTCTACAACAACCGCATTCGCAAGGTGAATACGGCGGGGGTGATCAATACGGTGGCCGGCAACGGCTTTGGTGGCTATGGCGGCGACGGTGGCGCGCCGGTCAACGCCAGTCTGTATGCTCCCGAAGGAGTGGCGCTGGATGCGGCTGGAAACGTCTATATTGCGGATTCGCACAACCTGCGCATCCGCGAGATGGTTGCTTCCAATGGAACGCGGACGGCCACATCGACCACGCTGACTTCCAACGCGAATCCCGCGCTGCCGGCCGCTGCGGTGACCTTCACCGCAAAGGTGGCTATTACGGGATCGAATGCGCCGGTTGGCCTGGTGACCTTCTATGCCGGAACCATCCCGCAGGGCGCCGGACTGCTGAACAGTTCCGCGACCACGACCTTTACCACCTCAAGTCTGCCGCCGGGAACCTCATCAATCACGGCGTATTTCAGCGGAGATCCGTATAACCTGCCAAGCCTCTCGGCAGCACTGCCGCAGACGATTAGCGGCAACGCCCCGGTGCCGGGGTTGAGCTCGTTGTCGCCGTCCAGCGCGCCTAACGGGACCGGCGCTTTCCTGTTGACGGTCTCCGGATCGAATTTTGTCGCCACCTCCACGGTGCTCTGGAATGGCAGCAGTCGCGCGACGAGCTTCATCAATAGCACGCAATTGCAGGCGGCAATCACCGCGGCGGATATATCCACGGCGGGGAGTGCGACGGTTACCGTCAGCACACCGGCCCCAGGCGGCGGAGTTTCCAACGGCTTGCCGTTCGGCGTCCAATTTGATCCGTATATCGTAACCGTGGCCGGCAATGGAACACCCGGTTTCGCCGGCGACCTCGGTCCCGCCGTCATGGCCGAACTGAAGCAGCCGAACGACGTGGCCTTGGATGCCTCCGGGAACTTTTATATTGCGGATACGCAGAACAATCGCATTCGAAAGGTAAGTGGCGGAACGATCACGACGATAGCGGGCAACGGCACAGCGGGCTACACCGGCGACACCGGTGCGGCCGTCAGTGCGGAACTCAAGGGTCCCATGGGTATCGCGTTGGATACCTCCGGGAACGTGTACATTGCCGATACCGGCAATAACGTCATCCGGAAGATCACCGTATCTACCGGAGTCATAACGACGGTAGCAGGCGCAGGGAGTTATAAACTGAGTGCCCCCGGGTCGGTGGCCGTCGATCCGAGCGGGAACCTGTATATCGCCGATACCGGCAACAGCCGAGTCGCCAAGCTGACCGTGGCAACCGGGGTGCTCGCCGCATTTGCGGGTACCGGAGTCAATGATTTTGGCGGAGACGGCGGCCAGGCCATCAATGCCTACGTGAATTATCCCGAAGGAGTAGCACTGGATGCAGCGGCCCAAAACCTGTATATCGGGGATACCTGGAACTATCGTGTTCGTAAGATGAACCTGGCCAGTGGGGTTATCACGACCGTGGCGGGCACCACCGACCCTTGTGGCGGCGACTGGGATGACGCCGAGTACGTGCCTTTGCCTTGCTACAACGGCGATGGTGGTCCGGCTACCAGCGCCGTGCTGGATTTGCCCTATGGAGTGGCACTTGACGCCAGCGGAAACCTCTATATTGCCGACTCCGATCGCATTCGTGAAGTGAGTGCGGCGACCCAGGTGATCAGCACACTGGCGGGCGGCGGGGGAAATTCCCCATGCACGCCGGCAGATGGAGCTGGGGACGGCTGCCCAGCCATCGATTCCTGGGTGGGGAACCCCGGCGGAGTGGCGACAGATGCGGCCGGGGACGTGTTTATCGCCGACACCGGATACAATCGCATCCGCATGGTTACCAGTCAAAACACTGCTGGTACGACTCTGCCCGTCCTGGTTCTAACCTGTCCTGCCGTCACCTATGACGGAAATCCTCACTCCTGTACCGCCTCGGCGAAGACGTCGGGCGGTACAACGATAAACGGCACCTGGATTCTCAACCCGGTAAGTGAAACCGCCCCGGGGAGCTACGGAGTGACGGGAACGTTTATGAGCGCCAATTCCAGCTACCTGAGCTGGACAGTGACGCAAACGCTGAATATCGCCGCCATCCCGGTGAACGCAATCGTGACCGTAGCCAATAAGGCGTACGACGGTACGGTGACGGCTGCCGTCACCAGCTGCAACCTTAGCGGCGTTCTGACGGCTGACCAGGGCAACGTAACCTGCTCGGCGGCTGCGGCAACCTTCGCCTCGGCCGCGCCAGGCGCCGGTATTCCGGTGACAGTGACCGGTATCACCTTGAGTGGACCGGCCGCGAGCCATTACGCGCTAACCTCCAGCACGGCGACCACTACCGCCAACATCAGTCTGATCGGAGTGGTGATTCCCTACATGACCAGCCAGCAGGCTTCCGTCAGCAGTTCTCCGGAAGACGTGGTGGTGGACAACAACGGAAATATGTACGTGGCGGCCGGCGGAACGGTGATGAGAGTTGACGCCAATACTGGAGCCAGCACGGTGTTTGCCGGCGGCGGCACGAAAGGCGTCAGTTGTTCAACCCCGGACGCCACGGTGAATGGCGGAGGGAATCGCTTCGGCGACGGCTGCCCGGCGACATATCTTTTCCTCGGCAATATTCGAGGACTCGCGATCGATGCCAACTATCTCTACATTACGGATGAACGGCAGACTGAGATACACCGGGTTGGGCTATCGAGCAGCCCGCTCCAGGGACAGCTTTATGCCAACGAGGCCGAGGAGATCGCGGACGTAAATGCGATTTACCACAATCCTCGCGGCGCCGCGGTGGATGCGCACGGAAACGTCTTCTGGGGCGGCGTCGGGGTGACCATGGCGAACTACAGCAGCAATCCGCCGACGTTAAAGTTTCTGGGTGGAGGCGAGATGAATGGATTGACCTTCGACCAGAGCGGCGCCCTGTATGCCGTAAACAAATCCGGCTACACCTTATTGAAGATGTTGCCGAATCCGGCCACGGGCGTGATCGATGGCACCGCGACATGGGTTACGGTAGTCGGAATCAACACGAAGGGCAGCTACGGCGGACCGTGGTACAACACGCAGGGGACGCCGGCTTATATGGGCTCTCTGCGGTCGGTGACAACCGCCAGCCGCAATCCCAATACGCTGTTCTCCAATACGGCGGATCTGTACATTTCGACTACCAATGGGATGTGGTTCTACGATGCGCAGACCGGGTGGGCGCATCAGATCATGAAGTCGGCCACGACTTTGGGTTGCGCGGCGGATTCGACGCCGCCCTACCTGGGATGCCCGGCTCCCCAGGCGACCTTTACCGGTGCGGAAGGTGGCGCGCGCATGTCGGTGGATCAGTACGGCAATTTGTACATAGCGGATTACGGCAACCACCAGATCGTCAAGCTGGCCGTGGGCACCGACTTTGTCGGTACCGCGCCTGCGGTCATGACGGCGGCGGCCGGCTCCGTGAAGCAGACTGTCCTGGTCCACGGCCCCGGCTCGTGCTCAGGAATGGCGCTGGAAACCTATTCTCCGTTTTCGCTGGGAACGGCCACCTGCAGTTCCTATAGTGTAGGCGACAACGGCAATGACTGGCTGATACCAGTTACATATGCGCCTTCGGCATATGGTTTCCAGACCGGCACTCTGAATGTGGGAACTGCCATATTACCGCTGGACGGATACGGCAAAAACCTGCAAGCGTTAACTGTAACCTGCAATAGCGCCTCCAAGACCTACGGCAATTCCGATCCGGCTTTTACCTTCAGCACCAACTATACGGTTGGCACATGGTATACGGCGCCGGTTTGCGCGGTCGCGGCCGAGAACGGTGTTTCCGGCTCTCCCTACGCGATCACGGTAACCAATTGCAGTCGCCTCTGGGCTGCTGGTTTTGGCCCGTTTACCTGTAATCCAGGTCAACTAACGGTCACTCCCAAGACAGTGACGGCGGTGGTGACGGCGGCGAATAAGTGGTACGACGGCACTACCACCGCTACCATCACCAGCTGCACCCCCAGCGGGGTGTTGGCGGGGGACCAGGCAAATGTAACCTGTGCGGCGGCGGCGGCGAACTTTGCCTCCGCAAACGTCGGCACGGGGACTACCGTAACCGCGACCGGAATTACGCTGAGTGGGACGGCGGCGGCGAACTATGCATTGTCGTCCACCACGGCAACCACTACCGCCAACATTTCCGCAGCCACCTCTAATCCGGCCGGTCCCGTGATTCCGTACATGACCAGTCGGCAGGCCTCGCTCAGCGGCTCCCCGGAAGACGTAGTGCTGGATAGTGCCGGAAATATGTATGTGGCCATAGGGAATAGAGCCGGACTTGTGATGAAGATCGACGCCACCACCGGAGCCAGTACGGTATTTGCCGGCGGCGGCACCAAGGGTACCCCGTGTCCTACGCCGGACACCAACGTCTATGGCGGGGGAAACCGCTTCGGGGACGGTTGTCCCGCTACCTATGGTTATATGGGCGATATTCGCGGCCTCGCCATCGATACCACGTACCTCTATATCGCCGACGAGAATCAGAGCGTAGTCCACCGGGTCGGACTTTCGAACAGTCCGTTGCAGGGACGGAAATATGCCCACGAACTGGAATTGATAGCCACCCAGGCAGGGAACCCGTACGGCATCGCCGTGGATTCACACGGCAACCTCTTCTGGGGGCATGGCACCGGATATGCGCCTTCCGTAGTGATGGCCAATGTATCCACGAATCCGCCGACCGTAACCTCGGTGGTGGATGTTTCAGGGAACTACGGTTGTCCAACTGGGGCGGTTACCCCGGCCAGCAGTGCCGGAGCGACCAATACCATTTATGGCTTGGGATTTGACCAGGCAGGAAACCTGTACTTTGTAGATAAGGGATGCTACGGCGTGGCGAAGGTGACGCCGAATGCGAGTACCGGCATCGTCGATGGCACGGGCACGCTCACCAGCCTGGTAGGGAACGGCTCTTATGGGACCTATGGCGGTCCGTGGTACAACACTCTGGGAACGCCTGCCTATATGGGCCACCTGCGGTCGGTGACCAGCGCCAGCCGCAATGTCAACACGCTCTTGCCGAGTTCCGACGATCTGTATATTTCGACCAGCAACGGCATGTGGTTCTATAACGCGAGCACCGGCTGGGCGCACCAGATTATGAAGTCCGCCGGCGATCAGAATCTGGGTTGTGCGGCAAACTCGACCTGGCCTTATACGGGCTGTCCGGCCCCAGTCGCTACCTTCTCCGGCGAGGGCGGAGGCGCGCGCATGACGGTCGATCAGTACGGGAACCTGTATATCGCGGACAACGGCAACAGTCAGATCATCAAGGTGGCAGTGGGCACGGACTTTATCGGGACCGCGCCGGCGGGCTCGACTGCTCCCACCGCTCCGGCGACTCAGAGCGTCCTGATTCACACCGCGGGCACATGCCCGGGAAGCGGTTTTACCGCTTCCGCTCCTTTTGCAGCGGGGTCAGCGACATGCAGCACCTATAGTGTCGGCGATAAAGGCACGGATTGGGTGCTTCCGGTTACGTACACACCTTCGGCGGACGGCTATCAGGCCGGGACGCTGACAACGGGAAGCACGGTGATTGCGCTGGATGGTTATGGTAAGAATATTCAAGCCGTAACTGTAACCTGCAAGAACCAGACAAAGGCCTACGGCACCTCCGATCCCGCCTTTACCTACAGCACCAATTATGCGGTGACCTCCTGGAGCACGGCGCCGGTTTGCGGCGTATCCGGAGAGAACGGAGTCTCCGGTTCTCCGTATGCGATTGCCGTTACCAATTGCGGCAGCCTGGCGGCGATTGGCTTCGGTCCGTTTACCTGCAATCCGGGACAGTTGACGGTGACTCCGGTGGCGGTGACGGCGGCCGTGACGGCCGCAAACAAGGTCTACGACGGGACGACCGCCGCTACCATTACCAGCTGCTCTCTCAGTGGAGTATTAGCGGCGGATCAGGGCAAGGTTAGCTGCACCGCGGCGGCGGCGAACTTCGCCACCGACAGCGTGGGTACCGGCATAACGGTGACGGCGACCGGCATCACTTTGAGTGGGTCCGCGGCGATGAACTACGCATTGACCCTGAGCACGGCAACCACAACCGCAAACATTACCGCCCCCACCACTGCGGCCGCCGGGCTGGCCATTCCCTATATGACCAGCCAGCAGATTGCCGTATCCGGTTCCCCGGAGGATGTTGTACTGGATGCCCAGGGGAACATGTATGTGGCAGTCGGCGGAGAAGTGATGCGGATTGACGCCGTCACCGGAGCCAGCACGCTATTTGCCGGTGGAGGCACGAAGGGATCTCCTTGCCCGCTTCCGGATTCTACGGTCAACGGTGGAGGAAATCGCTTCGGGGACGGCTGCCCGGCTACCTATGCATATTTTGGAGATATTCGTGGCCTTGCCATCAATGCCACCTATCTCTATATCACTGACGAAAATCAGAGTGAAATACACCGTGTGGGGCTGTCCAGCAGCCCACTGCCGGGACAGCTCTATGGCAATGAAGCGGAGCTGGTAGCCGGTGACGCCTCGGTGATCGGCCACAACCCGCGCGGCATCGCTGTGGATGCGCACGGAAACGTCTTTTGGGGTCCCATGGTTACCATGGCGAACTACAGTACGAATCCTCCCACCCTGGTCAGTTTGGGATTGGGCGGAGCCAATGGCCTGACCTTCGATCAGAGCGGTAACCTGTATGCCGTAAGCAAGTGGTTTTACAGCCTGTTTAAAATGGCGCCCAATCCGTCCACGGGGGTGATCGATGGCACCGGCACATGGAGCATGCTGGTCGGGAACAACCAGAAAGGGAGCTATGGCGGCCCGTGGTACAACACCTATGGAGCGGCGGCATTCATTGGCACCCTGCGCTCAGTATCTGTTGCCGGCCGCGATCCTAATACGCTGCTGGCCAATACCAATAATCTCTACATTTCGACTACCAACGGCATGTGGTTCTATGAAGCGCAGACCGGGTGGGCACATCAGATTATGAAGTCCGCAACCACATTGGGTTGCACGGCGGATTCGACGGCGCCCTACCTGGGATGCCCGGCTCCGCAAGCGACCTTCGC
>CAZUCM010000034.1:0-14507 GCA_964619235.1 uncultured Terriglobales bacterium | reverse complement strand
CCCCATTAAGTTCAGCGTCCGCGGCCGCGACCTATCCGGCACCATGGAGGACGTGGAGCACCGCCTGCAGCGTCAGGTTCAAATGCCCGCCGGATATCATTACGAATGGGCCGGCGAATACGACAGCCTGCAGAAGGAGCTGCGCCGCCTGATGATCGTGGTGCCCATATGCATGGGCCTGATTCTGGCACTGCTCTATCTGTCGTTCAATTCCCTGGTCGATGCCCTGCTGGTAATGCTGGTGCTGCCGTTCGGTGCAATCGGCGGAATGCTGAGCCTGTTGATCACCCACACGCCCTTCAGCATCTCGGCCGCCGTCGGCTTTGCCTCCGCCCTGGGCGTGGGCACGCTGGGCGCTTCCATCCTGTTGAATGCGATTCGCCATGCAGAGACCCACACGCCCACCGCGCGGGACGCCATCCGCCGCGGCGCGCTGGACGAAATGCGCCCGGTGGTGATGGCTTGTCTGGCTGCGGGGTTGGGACTGTTGCCGGCCGCAATTTCGCACGGCATCGGCGCCCAGGCACAGCAACCACTGGCCCGCGTCGTGGTTGGCGCAATGCTTACCACCACTCCGGCCATCCTGTTCCTGTTGCCGGTGTTCACCCATTACGCGCGCCACTATCGCGTGCCTAAGCCGGCAGAGGCGCCTGAGAGTATCGAGTAACGGATTGCAGAGAGGACAGGCGTTCCGCCGCGTAGCGAGAGCCTGAAAAAACGGGGCTTCCGTCTCCAAGGTCGAGTCGACAAACCCGGGAGGGAAGCCCTTTCTCATTCCAACGAAATGCGTCCTGCAAGCAAACGCACCTACACTTCGCGGCTTACCGGACGCTCCAACTTAGCCGCCTTCGACTCGACCAACTTCAGGGCGCGATCCAGGAAGTACTCCAACGTCATGGTATCGGAAGCGACATCTCCGCGAGTTCGGACGTTCACCGAAGTGGTTTCGGCTTCCTTGTCTCCCACCACCAACTGGTAGGGAACCTTCGCCATGGAGTGCTCGCGGATCTTCAGATTCATCTTCTCGTTGCGATCGTCCATTTCCGCGCGCATGCCGGCCTGGGTCAGTTGATAGAGGATTTTCTTGGCGTAGGGTACGTGCTTTTCGCTGATGGGAATCACCACCGCCTGCACCGGCGACAGCCATAAGGGGAAGGCGCCGGCAAAGTGCTCGATCAGCACTCCGAAGAAGCGCTCCATGGAACCATAGAGCGCGCGATGGACCATCAATGGCTGATGCCGCTGGCCGTCCTCGCCGACATATTCCAGTTCGAAGCGCTGCGGCAGATTGAAGTCAAACTGCACGGTGGAAAGCTGCCACAGACGGCCGATGGCATCCACCAGCTTGACGTCGATCTTCGGGCCATAGAAGGCGGCTTCTCCGGGAATCACCTTGTATGGGATATTGCGCCGGTTCAAGGCATTCTCCAGCGAACGATTGGCCAGCTCCCATTGCTCGTCGGTACCCAGGAAGCTCTTGCGATCCTTAGGGTCCCAGGTGGAAAGCTCCACCTCATAGCGTTCAAAGCCATAGGTGCGCAGCACCGCCAGAGCGAAGTCGATACAACCGACCACTTCGTTCTCGATCTGATCCGGAGTGCAGAAGATGTGAGCGTCGTCCTGGGTAAATCCACGCACCCGCAACAGGCCGTGCATCACGCCCGAACGTTCGTAGCGATAGACGGTACCGAGTTCGCCCAGGCGAACCGGCAAGTCGCGATACGAGCGCAGCTGATCCTTGTAGATCAGGATATGGAACGGGCAATTCATGGGCTTCATGCGGTACTCGGCGTCATCCAGCTTCATGACGTCGAACATGTTCTGCGAGTAATACCCTTCATGGCCGCTGGTTTGCCACAACTGGCGCCGCGCCACATGCGGGGTAAATACCAGGGAATAACCGCGGCGAAGATACTCTTCGCGCAGCCAGTCCTCCATCAGCTTGCGCATCAGGCCGCCCTTGGGATGCCAGAAGATCAGTCCCGGCCCCGCCAGTTCCTGAATGGAGAAAAGGTCCAGCTGTTTGCCCAGCACGCGGTGGTCGCGTTTCTTGGCTTCCTCGATCTTTGCCAGATAAAGATCCAATTCATCCTGGGTAAAAAACGAAGTCCCATAGATGCGCTGCAGCTGCGGGTTCTTTTCGTCGCCCAGCCAGTATGCACCCGCTATGCTGAGCACCCGGAAGGCCTGGATTCGTCCGGTGGAAGGAACGTGCGGGCCGCGGCAGAAGTCCACAAACTTTCCGGTGCGGTAGACGGAGACCGCCTCTCCCGGCTTGGTGAACTGTTCGATAAAGTGGACCTTCATAAAGTCGCCGTCTTCTTTAAACCGCTTCAGACTGGAATCGCGCGGCAACGACTGGCGCGTAAACGCCTCATCCCGTTCGGCGATCTGCTGCATCTTCCGCTGAATCTTGTCGAGGTCCTCGGGGGTAAAGGGCGTCTTCCGGTAGAAGTCATAGAAGAACCCATCCTGAGTCGACGGCCCGTGGCCCAGCTTGGTTTCGGGAAACAGCTCCGTTACCGCCGCGGCCAGCAGGTGCGCCGTCGAGTGCCGGTAAACCTCCAGGGCCTCCGGATCTTTCGCAGTCAACAGGACCAGTCCGGTATCTTCCTCCAGCGGCTTGCTGAGATCGATGAGTTCGCCCTCGGGCGCGCCGTTGCCCGACAAGGAATACGCTTTGGCCACAAGCACGGCGGAAGCCAGACGTGGACCAATGGACTTGGCGATTTCCAACGGGGTGGTGCCTTTGGGCACCGGTTTCATTTTTCCGTCAGGGAACTTAATGGTAATGACGTCAGACATGGGCAACTCTTCCCGCGATCTCCACCGCGCAAAAACGAATGTGAACCCCAAACCTAAAGTCTATTGGAGCGAGCCTGCCGGTGCAATCCGGTTAACGGCTGGCTGCCGATGCAGCTTCCGGGGCGGTCATAAAATCCAGGGCCCGGGCGATATACAGCTTCAAATCCTTGCGTTCCACCACAGCATCGAGCATACCCTTTTCCAACAGGAACTCACTGCGCTGGAAGCCTTCGGGCAGCTTCTGGCGAATCGTCTGCTCGATCACGCGCGGTCCGGCAAAGCCAATCAGCGCGCCCGGTTCGGCAATATTCAAATCGCCCAGCATGGCAAATGAGGCGGTCGTGCCCCCGGTAGTCGGATCGGTCAACACCGACACGTAGGGAACCCGCGCCGCATCCAGTTTCGCCAGGGCCGCCGAGATCTTGGCAAGCTGCATCAGGCTGATGGAGCCTTCCATCATGCGTGCGCCGCCGGACGCGGACACAATAATCAGCGGAATGCGTTCCTGGAGCGCTCGCTCAACCGCCCGGGTGATCATTTCCCCCATCACCGCCCCCATCGATCCGCCGATGAACGCATACTCCAGCGCGGTCACAATGACCGGGCGTCCGTTGATCTTTCCCTTGGCATTCACCACGGCGTCATTCAGCCCGGTGGCCTTTTGCGCCTTCTTCAGCCGGTCACTGTACGCTTTCAGATCGACGAATTTCAGCGGGTCGGTGGAACGCAGATTGCCATCGAAGGTTTCATACTGGCCGTTATCCAGGAGTTGTGCCAGCCGCTGCGCGGCGCTTAACCGGAAATGACGCCCACAGTGGGTGCAGACATTGAAATTGGCGTCCAGGTCCTTTTTCCAGATGATCTTGCGGCACCCATCGCATTTCACCCAAAGACCTTCGGTCTTGACCTTCTTCTCGCCCGAACCATCGACATCGGCGGACTCGCGTTTGAACCAACTCATTAGAATCACCAGTTTACAGTTTACAGTCTACAACCGGGGCGCAGCTGCAATTTTCCGGCTGCAAACTGTGAACTGATAGCTCAATATTCGATTCCGCGCTGCGCCATGACGCCCTGCTCGTAGGCGTGTTTCACCTGGCGCATTTCGGTCACCGTATCGGCTTCCGCAACAATTGTGGAATGCGCGCTACGTCCCGTCAATATGACATGCAGCATGGCGGGCTTTTGCCGCAAGGCGTTGACGACCTTGGCCGGATCGAGCATGCCATAGGCGATGGCATAGTTAATCTCGTCCAGAATCACCATATCCCATTCGCCACTTCGGATGGCCGCTTCCGCCTCCGCCCAGGCCTCCTCGACCATGCGCACGTCTTCGGGATCGGTGTCTGCGCCACCGACCTTTACGAAGCCGCGGCCCATTTGTTTCATGACAAATTTGTCGCCAAAGGCTTTGACGGCATCCAGTTCGCCGTAATGCCAGGAGCCTTTCAAAAACTGCAGCATCAACACCCGCATGCCCTGGCCGATGGCTCGCAGTGCCGTTCCCATGGCCGCGGTGGTCTTTCCCTTGCCCGGCCCCGTGTTTACGATAATCAAACCCCGTCGAACGTCGCTCACAAAAAACCGCCTTCGGCTGCCTGCCGTCTCAGTGTCCCAGATGATACGGATGGCCGGCCAGGATGGTCAAACCGCGATAGACCTGCTCCAGCAGCACGACTCTGGCAATCTCGTGCGCCAAGGTCATCTTGCCCAATGACAACGACTGCGCTGCCGCCTGGCGTGTGGCATCGCTCCAGCCGTCCGCCGGACCCACGGCAAAAACCAGCAGCGGCGCTCCCCGGTCCTGCTGAGCCCGCAAAAACTCCGCCAACTCCTCGGAAGACATCTGCCGGCCGCGCGCATCCAGCGTCACCAGCACAGGCCGCGCCTTCTCTTTGGCCAGCAACTCCAGCAGTGCGCGCTCGCTGCGCAGCTCATGCGCCTCGGCCGGCAAATAGCGGCCAATCCGCTTTACGTAATCATCCGTAAGCGCCTGGACGGCGGCGGCTTTTGTCTTGCCAATCCAGCAGAGCTTCAGCTTCACAGGTCTTTTTTCGGACGGCTCTTCTTAACCTGCCCTTCGCCCTTCGCGACGGTCTTGCGGGTAACCCGAACCGGCTTCCTGGCTGCGGCGGGCGCGCGCTTCGCAGGGGCTCGTTTGGCGGGAGCCCGCTTCTTGGGAGCCGCCGGAATCAGTTCGGCCAGTTCGACCCGTTTGGACGACTTCCATAGCCGTTCCAGATCGTAGAAGTCCCGCGACTTATTCGAAAATACGTGAACCACAAAATCCACATAATCGAGCAACACCCACTCCGCCTGCTTGTAGCCTTCGATGTGGGTTACGCGCATGCCGGTGCGTTCGAGCTTTTCCTCGACTTCATCGGCAATGGCCTGGATCTGCCGCGGGTTCGTCCCGGAACAGATGATGAAATAATCCGTAAATCCACCGTGCTCCTTGTCCAGCTGCAGGACGGAGAGGCGCTCGGCTTTCTTCTCCTGGCAGGCGGCTATGGCGGCGCTTACCTGCTGTATGATTTCGCTCTTTTTTGCTCTCGGCGTCATCGTTCCTCTGTTCGACTCGTGGTCGAATCCACGCAAACCAACGGTTAATGGCTGCACTGGGGCTTGCCACCACGCAACACCTGAAATTGTGAATGCGTCCTGGCGCCGCCAGTCGTAGGCGCCGCTCGGCTTGCGGCATCCCGGCTGTAAAGCTCCTGCTTACGAATGTACTCGGCCACGAGCGGCCCTACCAGCCGGTCCAGCCGGCGGCCGCCAGCGGCCGCACTTCGGATTTGGGTGGCGGACACTTTCTCGGCCACTCCGGTCAATAGATGAATCTTCGCACCCGGCAGCAGGAGGTCCCCCGCCAGTGGCATTTTACCCAGTCCCTCGGCGGCAGCCTCAGGTGGGCGCAAACTTTCCGGCAATGCCGAGCCCACATCGGCCAGCGAAAATCCCGGCCTGCCCACAACTATAAACTCGACTTCCTTGAGAATGGCCTCCGGTTCGCGCCAGGTGGCAATTTCCAAAAAGGCATCAATTCCGATCAAAAAAAACAGCCGGTCGTTCTTATTCAGGAAGCGTTTGAAACGCCGCACCGTATCGATGGAATAATTAACGCCGCGTTCCGAATGGTGCTCGGGCGATTCCAGCAGCGAAGGCACCAGGCGTTTGTCTCCCGTGGTGGCCAACGTCACCATGGCATACCGGTGCCCAAAGGCCGTAATCGGCTGCGCCAGTTTGTGCGGTGGAACGTGGGCCGGCACAAAATGAACGTACTTCAGTCCGAACCGCTCAGCCGCGGCGCGCGCCACCGCCAAGTGGCCCAAATGTACGGGATCAAAAGTCCCGCCGAACAGTGCGACGTTCATCGGTAGGTGAGATGCCCTCGTGAATGATTTAGCCGCGCCGATTATCGCAGATCAAAGAGAGAGCTTCAAAGTTTCCAGTCTGCAACGTTCCGAACCGTGTTGTGCTCAGGGCTTTTCCCCTCTCCGCGAGGAATGCGGTCAAGCACCAGCCTATTGCAGTCACCTCAAGGCTCCGGTGTTCCCAAATTTGAAACCTCGAAACTTTGAAACCTTGAAACCCGCCCATTGGTGGTATAATTACCCGTGTATATCCGGCTCTTAAGTTCCTGTAAATGCAACAGCTTACGATAGCGCCACCCTGTAGAACGGGGGAGGCGGGCAGGTCGTGCCTTTCGGAGTAGCTTGCAAAAGCAGGCAGGCCGCAGTGAGATCTGAGAGCCCAGGAAACAGAAGCTTTTTATGGCTGACGATACAAATCCGCAACTTCCTTTGACGCCTCCCGGTGGTGGTGACGGCGGTCCCACCGGCAACATGCAGCCCATCAACATTGAAGACGAGATGCGGCGGTCGTATCTCGACTATGCCATGTCGGTGATCATCGGGCGTGCGCTGCCCGACGTGCGCGACGGCTTGAAGCCCGTGCACCGGCGCATTCTCTACGCCATGCACGACATGGGACTGCTGCACAATAAGAAGCACGTCAAGTGCGCCAAAGTCGTCGGTGAAGGCCTGGGTAAATATCACCCGCACGGCGACAGCGCGCTGTACGACGCTCTGGTGCGCATGGCGCAGCCGTTTTCGATGCGTTATCCGCTGGTGGATGGCCAGGGAAACTTCGGCTCCGTGGATGGCGACCCGGCTGCGGCATACCGGTACACCGAATGCCGCCTTACCGCGATTGCCGAAGAGTTGCTGACCGATATCGACAAGGACACGGTCGATCTGGTCCCCAACTTCGACGACACTACGGTGGAGCCCGTGGTTGCGCCTTCGCGCATACCCAACCTGCTGGTGAACGGCGCCAGCGGCATTGCCGTCGGCATGGCGACCAACATCCCTCCGCACAATCTGACGGAGATCGTCAACGGCTGCATCGAGCTGGTGAACAATCCCAAAGCCACGCTGGACGACATTCTGAAACACGTGCAAGGGCCGGACTTCCCCACTGCGGGATTCATTTATGGCCGCCAGGGCATTCGGGACGCGTACACCAACGGACGCGGCCGCTTTATCATGCGCGCCCGCGCCGCCATCGAAAACATCAGCAAAGAGCGCCAGGCCATCATCGTCACCGAGATCCCGTATCAGGTGAACAAGACCACGCTGATCAAGCGCATTGCCGAATTAGTGAATGACAAGGTCATCGACGAAATCGGCGACATTCGCGACGAATCCGATCGCGACGGCATGCGCATCGTCATCGAATTGAAGCGCGGTGCGCAGCCCGAAATCGTTTTGAACCAGCTGCATAAGCACACGCAAATGCAGGATTCGTTCAGCATGATCTTCCTGGCCGTGGTCAACGGCCAGCCGCGCGAGATGGGCCTGGTGCAGGCCATCCGCCACTTCATCGACCATCGCATGGACGTCGTGCGCCGCCGCACCGCCTTCCTGCTGGCCAAGGCCCAGGACCGCGAACACATCCTGGAAGGCTACCAGTTGGCACTGGACCGGCTGGACGACATCATCGCCATCATTCGCGGCAGCGAGAACCGCGCCGCCGCACGCGAAAACCTGGTCGGGTATTTTGGCGGTAAGACGATCGACGTGAATGCGGAAGGACGCAAGCGCAACCTCACCTTCCCCGGCGAGCGGCCGGAGCGGCCGTTTGACGCCAAGCAGGCCGACGCCATCCTGGAAATGCAACTGCACCGCCTGACCCGGCTATCCATCGACGAAATCGTTACGGAATTAAAGGAAGTCCGCGACCGGATCGACGAATTCCAGGCCATTCTGGCAAGCGAGAAGAAACTGCGCGCCGTCATCATCAAGGAACTGGAAGAAGTCCGCAAACAGTATGGCGACGAACGCCGCACGCAGATTCTCGACGAAGCTGCCGAGATCAAACTGGAAGACCTGATCGCCGACGAGCAGGTGGCGGTTACGGTGAGTCATACCGGCTATCTGAAACGCACGCCGGTATCCACCTATCGCAGCCAGCGGCGCGGCGGCAGCGGACGGCGCGGCATGGCCACCCGCGAGGACGATTTTGTCGAAAAGCTGTTTGTCGCTTCCACCCACGATTACATGCTGATCTTCACCAACACCGGACGGGTGTACTGGTTGAAGGTGTATGAAATCCCCGACGTGGGCGCGGCCGGCAAAGGCAAGCATGTCGGCAACCTGGTAGCGCTGCAACCGGGCGAAACCGTGCGGGCCCTGCTGCGCGTCCGCGATCTGGAGGCCAAGGATACCTTTGTCTTCTTCGTCACCCGCAACGGCACCGTGAAGAAGACGGCGGTAAATGACTTCTCCAACGTCATGGCCCGCGGCATCATCGCCATCGGCATCGATAAGGATGACGAACTGGTCGCCGCCTCGTTGACCGACGGCAACGACATCGTATTTCTGGCCTCGCATGAAGGCATGGCGATCCGCTTCGATGAATCCGATGTCCGCGTTATGGGCCGTCCCGCTTATGGCGTGCGCGGTATGGACATGGCCAAGGGTGATTACATCGTCGGCATGGCGGTGACTCCCAAGACCCTGGAGTCCGTTCCGAAGAAAGCCAAAAACAGCAAGAGCGAAGTGGGCGAGGAATCCGTAGCCGACAAGATCCTCACGGTTACGGAAAGCGGTTACGGCAAGCGCACGCAGATCGACGAATACCGCCTGCAAAGCCGTGGCGGCAAAGGCGTCATTAACGTAAAGACCACCTCCCGGAACGGCAAAGTGGTTGGGGTTTTGCTGGTCAGCGAAGATTCGCAGGGAATGGTGATCAGCCAGTTTGGCCAGATCATCCGCATCCCCACCGACCAGGTGCGCCAGGCCGGACGGGCAACGCAAGGGGTGCGGCTGCTGTCACTGGATGAAGGCGATCGCGTGGCCGCGGCTGTTGTCATCCCGGCGGAGAAGGAAGAAGAAGAGAACGGGACGCTGCTTCAGTAGCCCGGCTCACAATCCAAGTTCACGGTTTGCGGCCAGACCATCAGGTTCTTCCTGTCTGGCTGCGAACCGTAAACTGCAAACTTTGCACCCGCCTGTTACTTGATGTTGCTTGATGTTACCCGGCCCACGACTGCCTTACCTTTTCCGGCGACCAGCCCGCTTCCCGCAACCGGCGTAAGCTCAGCGCATCGTGCCGTTTGGCCAGGCGCTGACCTTTTTCGTCGCGCATCAGGTCGCAGTGAAAATAGGCCGGCTGCATCAGGCCGAGCGCCCGCTGCAGCAGAATCTGGCGGGCGGTGGATTTCAGCAGGTCCGCGCCGCGGACGACTTCGCTAATTTGCATCTCCGCATCGTCCACCACCACGGCGAGTTGATAGGCGGGAACATCATCGCGGCGCCAGACCAGAAAGTCGCCAAAATCCGTTCCCGCCTTGAATGCCTGCGGACCTTGCCGGCCATCTTCGAAGGCAATCACCTCGCCATCGGGGACGAGAAATCTCCAGTTTGCCCCTTCGGGCACGGAAAAAGACCGCGCAGCTCCCAGGTGCTCGCGGCAATGGCCGGGATAAATCGCTTCGTCGTCGCTGTCGTGAGGCGCGCCGGCGGACTGGGCCAGATCCTTGCGCGAACAGGTGCATGGATAAAGAAAACCCCGGTCGCGCAATTGCTCCCAGGCTCGCAGATAGCATTGACGGCGTGCGCTTTGCGTATAAGGCGCATACGGCCCGCCTACATCGGGACCTTCGCTCCACTCAATCCCCAGCCAGCGCAAGTCTTCCTGCATGGCGCCGGCAAACCCGGGCCGCGAACGTTGCGGATCGAGATCTTCATTGCGAAAGACCAATACGCCGCCGTTCTCGCGGGCACGCTGAAATGCGGTCCAGAACGTACTCGCATGTCCCAGGTGCAGCAGCCCGGTCGGCGAAGGAGCCAGACGGCCTCGATATGGGATAGTGTCATCCAATGATCAACATGCTACCCGGCCAGGAGTGATTCCCCGCCTTATTCGAACTCAAAGGCGACATACTGGAGTTTGCCTTCCCGCTCAATCTGCAGGACTACGGAATCTCCGAACTTCAGCGGTTTTACCGCCTCCCTCAGATCAGTGAGGTTGTTCACCCTCGTAGTATTCAGCGAGTGGATGACGTCCCCGGGCATGAGTCCGGCCACCATGCTGGCGCGGTAGGCGGTTCTGGCCGCCACCACGACGCCGGACCGGAACCGCAAGTCAGGAAACAGCTCAGCCACTTTGTTGTCCACGTCAATCCCCAGCACGCCTAATTTGCCGACCACGTTTTTCTCCGGATCGGCAAGGTCCACCAGGCGATCGACATCATGCTTTTCCTGAATGACGGGCACATGCAGCGTTACCTGCTGTTTGCCGCGTAGAACCACCATGGTCATCACTTCATCCGTGGGATGCAGGTAGAGACTGGAGGCAAGCATCGGCAGGCTGTCAATCGGCGCGCCGTCAATGCTCAGCACGATATCCTGGATTTGCAGACCGGCACTGGCGGCGGGGCCTTCGGGGTCGACGTCGGCAATCATCACTCCCGAATTGACCGGCAACCGCAACCCGTCGGCCAGCGTCAAGTTGATGGCTTGCGCCGTGGCGCCGATTTCACTGCGATCCACATGGCCTTGCTTGCGCAGCCGCTCATAGACGAATTTCACGGCCTTGGCGGGAATGGCGAATCCCAGCCCCTCGCTGCCGCCGCTGTTGGAAAAAATAAAGGTGTTGATTCCCACCAGATAACCGTCAATATCCACCAACGGGCCGCCGCTGTTCCCGCGATTGATGGGAGCGTCCGTCTGGATATAAACCATCGCGCGATCGGGGTCCGCCTGTCTGGCCACCGAACTGACGATCCCCATGGTCACCGAATTCTCCAGTCCTTCCGGACTGCCCAGGGCAATCACCAGCTCCCCTTGCCGCACGGTGCGCGCCGGGTCCAACGGCAGGAAGGGCAAACCACCGGCTTCGATCTTGAGTAACGCCAGATCGCTGTCCTCGTGCGTCCCAATCAGCTTCGCATCAAACGTGGACTTGCCGGCCGACGAGCCCACCGGCCGGTTCAGCGTCACCCGAATGCGTTGCGCGCCCTGGACCACATGGGCATTGGTGACGATATATCCGTCGGGATCGACAATCACGCCTGAGCCCAAACTATGCTGCCGCACGATATCGGTGGCCTCGCCCCGCTCTCCGTCTTCGGAGGGTCCGAAGCCGGTGACCACCACCTGCACTACGGCCGGTGCTACCTTATCCGTCAGCGACTCCAGGGACTCATTGAATTGATGCAGCAACCCGCTCCGGCTGTGGGATGGCGCATCGCCGCTCTGGCGGATCTGGGCAGCGGAGCCTTTCTCCACCGGGGCTTGCGCTTGCGCCGCCGGAACGGCGAGGAGGGCGAAGCAACATACCGTTACGGCGATCATCGCCGGCAGAATCGTCTTCCATAACTTCATCGGGTACATCCTCAAGAATAAATTCGGCTACAACCATCATAGCTTGCCGGTTGCGGCCGGCGCGGCGGACACTCTTCGGAAGCTGCGAACGCATAAGCCGCCAGGGCATGGAACGAAGAAGTGAAATGAGAGACGGCTTCAGTTCCCGGCGACCTGAACGATGGCGATTCGCGTCTCCGAGCCGTTGCTGCCGACAGCGATGACCTTGGTCGCACCCGGGCGGTCAACCGCAATGATCTTCTGGCCTTCCATCTCCGTTACTTCGGCATCCGGGTAACGCTGCCGGTAGTAGCCGATCACGGTGGAGACGGAGTCGGAGGTGGTATAGATCTCTTTGCTTGTGGGGACGCCGATGTCGGGAACGTTCACGTCCTTGACTTCGACCGGCTGCGAACCCGGATAGCGATCCAAACCGGAAGAAGCTATGGCTGGCGCCGCCGTGGATGGCTCGGATGAGTCTTCCGGCGGCGTCCGTTCAGTCATGGCTTTCAGCGCGCTATGTACCGCTTGAGGGTTGATGTTGCCCGTTTCCCGAGCGGGTGCCGGGAGGCTATCCCCCTGCAAAATTACCGGCGGAGGTGGCGCGGAATACGTTCTCCCGTTTTCCGTCTGGCTCTGCGGGGATCGCGAGACGGCCGGGCTGGGAAGCGGCTGCGCTTGTGCCGCTGGAGGAACCGCTGGCATCCTTGTGGCCGGGCGAGTGACTTCGTTCTCGATGCGGCTCATCCGGCTTAACATCAGCCCTCCAGCCGCAATTAATCCCAAGCCTGCCGCGGCGACCACCACACGCATCTTCTTATGGTAGCGGCGGAGTTCGGCGGTCAGCACCGTAACCGCATCCGGGGCGACGGGCGCCCCACAAGCGGAGCAGAAACGTCCGCCGTGCGCCGCATTTCCGCAGTGGCTGCAAAACGCCATTTCAGGCTCAGGATACGCTATGCGCGCCGCTACCGGAGAAACCGTTCGTACATGACCGCGCGGTATGACCAGATGAAAGTGAATACAGCATTACGAATTGCAAAGATTTGTAAAGGCTGTAATTGGAGGCATTGGCAGCATGTAGGATAAGTCGGACGGACGGAAGACTCTCTTAGCAATCCACCTTACGTCCTGAAACTGACAAGCCACATCGGTCCTGCTAAAGAACATGCCCATATCGCTGAAGCGCAATACGGCAAGTTCATTGCGAAAGACCCCAGAGAATTGCCCCGCGCTTACGACTTCTCATTCTGAAGAATCGACGGCACCTATCAAGCCGGGTATGCTTTCGGGCAGCCGAACCGCGCCAGTCCGCGCGGCCGGCACTCTGGCGGCCGTTTGGCGTGCGGCCTGGTGCGGCATGCTGGCGCTCATGGCTCTGGCCGTGCATGGCTACCATCCATACGCGGAAGACGCGGCAATCTATATCCCGGCAATCAAGAAGTTGCTCGACCCGTCGCTATATCCGCGCACTGCCGAGTTCTTTCTCAGCCACTCACGCTGGTCGCTGCTTTCGCACCTGATTGCGTTGTCCGTCCAAGTGACGGGATTGCCGCTCAGCTATGTGCTGATCATCTGCCACCTGTTGAGCCTGGGACTGCTTCTGGTTGCCTCTTGGCGCATCTGCGAGGCATGCTGCCCCGAGGCACAGACGCCTCTCTGGGGCACGGCCCTGGTGGCCGGCATTTTGACCGTACCGATTGCCGGGACTTCCCTGCTGCTGGCCGATCCTTACCTCACCGCTCGCTCGTTTTCGACGCCGGCAGTCCTGTTCGCCCTCGCCTCCGTTCTGGAACGAAAACCGCTGCGCGCACTTTTGTGCTTAGGATTCGCCTGCCTGCTGCATCCGTTGCTGGCAGTCTATGGCGGCGTACTCGTGGCAACGCTGTTTGCCCTGGAGTACCGCCGGCGTTGGATTCTCTGGGGACTTGGCGCCGGCATTGCCGTCACCGTGACTGCGGGAATTGCCATCGCGCGCCACGCTCCGGTCCCGGCCAGCTATCGCGCCGCCTTATTGACCCGGCCATACCTGTTTCTGAGCAATTGGGCGTGGTACGAGATCATCGGACTGGTCGCGCCGCTGATTCTGTTTGGCGGACTCTTCTGGAAACAAAGAAAATCGCCCGGCAAGCTACTCAACTGTGCCGGCGCGGTGTTACTGAATGGCCTGGGGTTTCTGCTGGTATCCATTGCCACCGTCGGCACGCAGGCGCTGCCCACGCTGGCGCGCTACCAGCCTCTTCGCAGTTTTCACCTGATCTATCTATTGATGTTTCTGCTGCCGGTAAATCTGGCCATGCGGCACTGGCTGCGCGGCCGGCCGGTTATCCTGACGGGCGTAGCCTTGGCCGCGATCTATGCCGGCATGTTTACGGTTGCGCAACAGACCTTCCCGGCAAGCCCGCATGTGGAATGGCCCTGGATGCAATCGAGCAATCCCTGGCGGCTGGCCTTCGACTGGGCACGGAGTAACACGCCCAAGGATGCGGTTTTCGCCTTGAACCCCGACTACATGGAAGAGCCGGCGGAAGACAGTTTGGGATTTCGCGCCTATGCCGAGCGCGCGTCCCTGGCCGACCGCAGTAAGGATGGCGGCGTGGCAGCGGTTTTTCCGGCACTCGCCTCCGAGTGGTACGAACAGACCACCGCTACCGCAATCCTTGAACACCCCTTTGACGAAGCACAAACCACGGCATTGCAGAAAGAAGGCGCAACCTGGACGGTGGTTCGCGCGCGGCCATTTATGGACCTGCAATGCCCTTACAACAACACTCGCGTTGCCGTCTGCCAGCTGTCTCCAGACGCTCCCAGGCTCGCCAGGATAACCGGATC
>CAZUCM010000033.1:0-14529 GCA_964619235.1 uncultured Terriglobales bacterium | reverse complement strand
AATGTTGGGCGTGGCTGCTTTACTGCCGCCAGGCATCCGACGACCGGCGAAATTATCCGCCCGCGGCAAGGGATGCCATGGCGCCAAATTTCCTGCGCGTTCACCCAGGTCTGCATTGCTGTTGGAATCAGGCTTGTCATTCCTCATGGTCGAAACACACTCACGGCCGGCCATCCGCTGCCCATCAGGCGCTGGTCTTGTTAAACAGGTTGATGCCTGCGGGCTTCGGCGGGCCTGGCTCGCTCGTTTCGGGAGTTGTGGCTGAAGCCGGCGGGTTGGCAGGCCGCGGGCACACTCCCAGTTCACAAAGCTTCTCGAAGAGGGCGTCGGGATCGATCGGCTTCGGGAAAAAGCCGGACCCGCCGATTTGCTTGATGCTCTCAACCGAGTTGCTCTTGTCGTCGCCGCTGACAATCAGCACCGGGATGTGTTGTGTCTTGGTCGATCTTTTCAGCTTCTGCAAGACGTCGAGGCCGGATCCCGCGGGCATGCTGATATCCAGGATGATTGCATCCGGACACACTTTGATTGCGGTCATCCAGGCCAGCAGCGCATCGTAGGCGACGCTGACGACACATCCTTTTTCCTGCAGGAAAACCGAGAGCAACTGCACCTGGAACTTCGAGTCGTCGGCGATCAGAATATTCGGCACCAGTGGCCTCCAAGGGGCGTTACTCTCCGCCTCGCATCCAGGCAGAATCTGCGCCCACTTTCCCGGCGCGCCACCACCTTTCTCTTAGATCGGCAGCGCCGGAAAATGCTTTAGTTTCAGGACCATACCACTATGCCCCGGAAGCACCCGTGCCCGCCCTAACGCCCTAACGGCGGCCCGAGAATGTGGAAACCTCAGTCGCCCGCGAAGGCCGAGGAACTTAAGTTTTTGCTAACGCGCATGAGGCCATCCACTTTCGGCGAATCCATGCGATAAGAGATCACCAAAGCATTCATATGACTCCCGGCCAAGGCTGGTTGGCGCCAGCCTGAATCACGCCGGGGGGAGAGATTGAGGAGCCCCTATGCCGCTCGCGACGTTTTGTGCCGCCTTCAGAAACGCCGGCGCCACCTCGCTGATGCGGAATTTGGGCGGGAAACGCTTCTTAACCGCAGTGACGCCGCTGAGTCTCGTCCTGGCGTTCTTCCTGGTTTCTCCCTGTGGCCAGGCTCAACAACCCACGCAACCGGTCACGCAACCATTGACGGGCCACGTAAGCCCCGCCATCACTCAGGGAAAGGCTCCTCTCCTCGGTGCAATGGCCGCCTCCGAGCCCATGCGCCTTGCCATTCAGCTCCCCCTCACCAACCAGGCGGAGCTCAGCGCGCTGCTGCAGCGGCTCTATGATCCCTCCAGTTCCGATTACCACCACTACCTCAGCACGGGCGAGTTCACCGAGCGCTTCGGCCCCAGCACTGAGGATTATCAGGCGGTGGTCGACTTCGCGAAGAGCAATGGCTTTACCGTGGGCCAGCCCGCCGGAAACCGGCTGCTGATCAACATCACCGGCACGGCGGCCCAGGTGGAAGCGGCCTTTCACGTAAAGATGGGTATCTACCAACATCCCACGGAGAGCCGCAGCTTCTTCTCTCCGGATCGCGAGCCCTCGCTTAATCTCCAGGTGCCGGTGGCGCATATCATCGGCCTCAACAGCTACTCCGGCGTGAAAAATGGAGCGAAGTACCGGGAGGGCGGCCAAAGCGGCAACGGGACAACCGGGAATGCGGCGTCCAATACCGGCTCCGGACCGAACGGCAGTTTTCTGGTGGGCGACCTGCGCGCGGCCTATTACGGGGGCACGGCGCTCACCGGCTCCGGGCAATGCGTGGGCATGTACGAACTGGGCGGCTACGATCCGTCCGACGTCACCAACAGCTTCGGCGGTGTCCCGTACAATGTACCGCTGAACAACGTGCTGATCGACGGCGCTTCGGCGGGCGTTACTCCGGGTGGCGACGATATCGAACAGGTGATGGATATCGTGGCGGCTATCGGCATGGCGCCCGGATTGAGCCAGGTGCGCGTCTACATCGGACCGGCCAACGCCTGGGGCGACGTGAACGTCATCAACTCCATGGCCACGGAGAACCAGTGCAAGCAGCTCAGCTCCTCCTATTCCTGGTCGAACCCGGACTATGCGCAGGACAACGGAGTGTTCGAGGAGTTTGCGGCACAGGGCCAAACCTTCCTCAACTGCAGTCTCGACGATGGATCGTACGGCACCACCTTCCCGTTCACCTATCCCCAGGACGATATCTGGGTCACCGGCGTGGGTGGCACGGCCGTGATCACCAGCGGCCCCAGCGGCCAGTGGGTCTCCGAGACCGCCTGGACGAACAGCGGCGGCGGCATGACCATCAATCAGATCGGCATTCCGGACTGGCAGCTTCCGGCGATCAATGCCGGCAATGGGGGATCGACGACGCTGCGCAACGTGCCGGATATCGCGGCGGAGGGCAATACCGACAACTATCTTTGTTACACCACCTCGGGCGGCCAGAGCTGCGAGGACGGCTGGGGCGGCACCAGTATCGCCACGCCGCGCTGGGCCGGCTTTTTGGCGCTGGTCAATCAGCAGTTGGTCTCCCAGGGTAAGCCGCCTGTGGGCTATCTCAATCCCACGCTCTACGCTATCGGCCTGAGCCCCGGCTACAACAGCATTTTCCATGACATCACCAGCGGCAACAACGATTGCTGCAGCCAGACGTTGTACTACAACGCAGTCCCCGGCTACGACCTGGCGACCGGTTGGGGCAGCCCCAACGGACAGAACATGATTGACGCGCTGGTGCAGGGGAACTACACCACGCCTGCGTTCATGATTGAGAATTCGCAGGACGAGCTGCCGCTGGCCGCGGGCAGCACCTACGCAACGACCCTCGGCGTGTACAGCTCCCATGGGTTCAGCGGGACGGTGGCGCTGGGCGTCACCGGGCTGCCCAACGGAGTAACGGCAACTCTCTCCCCTACCTCGGTTACGTTGACCGCCAATGGAACGGCAACCTCCACGGTGACCTGGACAATCTCCTCCAGTGCGTCACTGGGCACGGCCTATGCCGCGCTCACCGCGACATCGGGCGGCACCACGGAGACCGAACCGGTGGCGATCACCGTGGGAGCGCCGACCAGGCTTCAGGTCAGCGTCTCCACCCTGCAGTTCGGAAGCGTACCGGTGGGCAGCGGGAGCTATGGCCCGGTCGTCTTTCTCGACAACATGGGACAGACGATCGCGCTCTTCGACGCCAACTCCGCCGCCACCAGCAACAGCGCCTTTGCGGTCGTACAAAACAGCTGTATCCCCGTGTTGCTGCCCGGAAAGAGTTGCCAGCTTTATCTCTCGTTCGTGCCGCCGGCGGAGGGAACCACCACGGGCACCCTCACCATCACCGACAATGCCAGTGGCAGTCCGCAGACGGTTTCCCTCACCGGTACGGGAGGAACCGGAACGGTCTCACTTACGACGCCGGGTTTGCAGTTCGGCGAGTTTCCCGCCGGCAATTGGGGAAACTTCTATCAGCTCGATGTTCTCAACTACACGGCAAACACGCTATCCTTCCCCACTCCGATCGGGACCAGCGGACCATTCCTGGAAAATGACGACTGTCTGCCCTCGCTGGCGGCGTGGGGCGCTTGCTGGATCACCATGGAATTCCAGCCGGTCACGCTGGGGCCGGCCACCGGCACGGTGTCGGTCTTCAACAGCGCGACAAGTTCTCCGCTGACGGCGACGCTGAGCGGCTTCGGCGGCACACAGACGGTGATGCTATATCCTTCGCCGAACGTCATCAATATCTATCCGCCGGTGGGTGGCGTGAAGTTCGGTTACCAGACGGAGAATGCTCCGAGCGTGCCGCAACTGGTGACGCTCTTCAACGGCACATCGAGTACGCTCTCAATCGCGCAAATCTCCGCCGGCGGCGGCTTCGCCGAGAACGACAACTGCGGCAGCACGCTGGCGGTCTATGCCAGCTGCATCATCCAGGTGACCTTCACGCCCTCGGCCACCGGCGCGGTGACGGGAACGCTGACGGTAACCGATAGCGATGCGACCAGCCCGCAGACACTGGCTCTCAGCGGCGCCGGGATTGCGGCCAGTGACGGGAGCGTGGTTCTCAGCCCCGCCTCCTGGGACTTTGGCAGCGTGGCCACCAACAATTGGTCGAGCTGGGGCGGAATCAACCTGACCAACAACGGCTCCAATCCGCTCACCATCGGGAGCGTCTCGGTGAATGGGCCGGTCACGCTCGATACCAACTGCACGGGAACCGTGGCCCCGGGAGCGAGCTGCTCGATCGGGATCATCGCGCGTACGGCCGTTCTCGGGAAGGTGAACGGCGAGATCACGATCACTGACTCGGATGGCAACCACTTCGTTCCGCTTAGCATTACCGGCGTGCCGCAGACGGTGTCATTGAGTCCGGCCAGCCTCACCTTTGGCGATCAGCCATTGGGGACGACGAGCGCCGCCCAATCGGTCACACTGCTCAACAATCTCCCCAACACCCTGGTGATCACGGGCGTAAAAGTCACCGGCCCATTCACGCAAACCAACAACTGCGGAAGCTCGGTTGCGTCGTGGGGAGGCACGTGCACCGTCAACGTGACCTTTACGCCGACGGCCTTCGGAAGCGCTACCGGAACGCTAACGGTGACGGATACGGGGGCCAACAGTCCGCAGACCATAACATTGACGGGAACCGGCGGCACGGCATCCGCCGCACTGAGCCCGGCCAGTCTGTCCTTCGGGAGTTTAGCGGTAGGCAGCACCAGCGCGGTGAAGCCGGTGACGCTGAGCAACGGCGGCACGGCGGCCCTGGCCATCTCCGGCATTGCAGCCAGCGGAGCTTTCGGCCAGGCCAATAACTGCGGAAACTCGCTTGCGGCCGGCGGCAGTTGCACCATCAACGTAACCTTTACCCCAACGGCCACAGGCGCGGCGATCGGAGCTTTGTCGGTGACAGACAATGCCACAGGAAGTCCGCAATCCGTGAGCCTGAGTGGTACGGGAATTCCCGCGCCCAGCTTTTCGCTGTCCGCGACCGGCGCAACCGTCACCGCGGGCAGCACCGGGAGTTCGATGGTCACGGAGACGGCGGTCAACGGCTACAACACCAAAGTGACACTCTCGGCCGGCGGATTGCCCACGGGAGTTACGGCGGCCTTCAAGGTGAGCTCGCCGCTGACCTCGACGCTAACCTTTACTGCCGGCTTATCGGCAACCGCCGGCGCCTACACGGTCACAGTGACGGGTACGCCTGCCGCCGGTCAGGCCAAGACAATCTCACTCGCGCTCACCGTAAACCCGGCGCCCAGCTTCTCGCTCTCGGCGACCAACGCCATCGTCACCTTAGGCAGCACCGGAACCTCGAAGGTGACGGAGACTGTTAACGGCATTTTCTCAACCAGGGTGACCTTCGCAACCGGCGCCCTGCCCGCGGGCGTGACGGCGGCCTTCAACCTGGCATCTCTGGGCGGAGCCGGAAGTACCACGCTGACCTTCACCGCCAGTTCCTCGGCAGCGGCCGGCGCCTACACCATCACCGTTACAGGCACGCCTGCGATTGGTACGGCCAAGACCGCCACATTCACACTCACCGTGAGCACGGTGCCCGCATTCGCGCTCTCGGCAACCAACGCAACCCTCACCGCAGGCAGTTCCGGCGCCTCCACGGTGAGCGAAACTGTGAGTGGCGGCTACTCATCCAAGGTGAACCTGGCGGTCAGCGGCCTGCCCACGGGAGTCACAGCGGCCTTCCGAGCGGCCTCTCCGCTGATCTCGACACTCACCTTTACTGCCGGCTCCGCGGCGGCAGCCGGCACTTGCACGATCACTGTCACCGGTACGCCTGTGAGTGGCACGGCCAAGACCGCCACACTCACACTCACCGTCAATGCGGCGCCCGCATTCGCGCTCACGGCGAGCGATGCAACCATCACGGCAGGCGCCACCAGCGCCTCGACCATTACGGAGACCGTCAGCGGCGGCTACGCGACCAGAATAGCTTTCTCGGTCAGCGGCCTGCCGACGGGCGTGACGGCGGCCTTCAGTCCGGCTGCGCTCTCCGGAGCGGGAAGCTCAACGCTGACTTTTACCGCCGGCTCCGCGGCGGCGGGCGCCTATACCGTCACTGTCACCGGCACGCCGTCGAGCGGCATGGCCAGGACCGCCACCTTGACCTTGACCGTCAGCCCGGCCGCGGTAGACACGATCAACGCCTCCGGCACGCTAGCCTCGGGCAGCTTCACCTACACGCCCAGCTTCACGTGCAAGGCCGGCACCCTCAACGCCACGCTCACGGTTTCCCCGGGATCGCAGTGGCGCTTTGTCCTGATCAATGGCGCCACTAACACCATCGCCACCGAATCGGATGGCGCGGGACCGCTCACCATCAACACCAGCGTCACTGCCGGGCCCTATTCGTTATACGTTCAGGTCAACTCAGGCTCCGGCGGCGCATGGTCGATCTCCGGCTCGCATCCATAAACCCGCCCATAAATAGACAATACGCAGCTGGTGAAGATACTGTTATTGTTTGTTAGGTTAACCAAGGCTTCACTTTTTCATGGAACCGGCTCATGTCGCTGTGAACATGAGGCAGCCGGGTTTCAGTGGTGGAGTTCCGCCGCCAGAATTAAGGGGCGCCTGCCAAATCTCCTCCGGCAGGTGTGGGTGGAGCGGCGGGCGGTTGTCAGGGCATTGTCGCTATGAATGATCTGGTTCGCGACGACGCTTCCGGCGTTTCTTTACGACACGATTTGTTGCGTATTGCCGCCGTTGCGCTGGCTTATTTTCTGGCCCATAAACTTGCGTTTGGATTCCCCGACGCGCAGCGCGTGCTGGCGGCCGTATGGCCGGCCGGTGGCATAGGACTGGCTGCGCTCCTGCTCAGCCGGCGCCGGTTGTGGCCCGCACTTCTGCTCGCCATGTTCGTTGCAGGAGTCTCCGCCAGCCTGATGTCGGGCCGGCCACCCCTCGCCAGCTCCGGGTTCATGTTCGCAAACGATGCTGAGTCATTCTTCTGTGCCTGGATGATTCAGTGGCTCTGCGGCCGGGAAGTGCGCTTCACTCGCGTCAGGGAAATCCTGACACTGGCCGCCGCGGCTACGGTGGTGAATGCCGCCACCGCGGTGCTAGGCGCCGGCACCGCCGCGCTTGCGAATCACTCCGCCTTCGGAAACTTCTGGCTTACCTGGTGGGTTGCCGATGGACTTGGCATCCTGCTGGTCACGCCGCTCATTGTGACTTGGTACGGTTTGAGGCAGAGCCTTACCAAATTGCGCTGGCAGCGAATCTTCGAACTGGCGCTGTTCCTGACGGCGCTAGGCTCTGCGGGATATCTTTGCTTCCTTCCCGGGCAGCATCTGCTGTCCTTGCATCCTTACATGCTCGTCGTGCTGCTGGTTTGGCCCGCGCTTCGTTTTGGCCAACGCGGCGTTACCGCGGCGATGATCGCTCTGGCGGCAATCACGGTCATGAGCCGGGCGGTGAATCTCGGACCTATCCTATGGGGGGCCGGCGAGCCGAGCGATCGACTACTCAGCGTACAGATATTTCTGGGCCTTGTCGGCATCACCGCCATGGTTCTGGCCGCCAGCTATGCGGAAGCCCGCGCCGCCGAACAGGCCTCGCACGAGGAAAAGGCCCGGCTGCACGCGCTTGCCGACCATCTTCCGAACGGCATGGTCTATCAGGTGGCAATCAATCAGGACGGAAGCAGACAATTTCAGTATGTCAGCGCAGGCATCGAGAGGCTCAATGGCATTTCCGCCGAGGAGGCCCTGCGCGATCCGTCGGCGCTGTACAACATGGTGCTGGAAGAAGACCGGCCGATACTCGCGGCAGCCGAGGAACTCGCAGAGCGTGAATTGAGCACCTTCGACGTGGAAGTGCGCATGGTGCGGAAAGATGGCGCGGTTCGCTGGATGCATCTGACCTCCTCGCCGCGGCGCCTGCCCGACGGCCGCATCCTGTGGGATGGAATGCAAACAGATGTCACCGAGGCCAAGCGCGCCGAGCAGCAACGGAACTTGCTGCACCAGCAACTGCAAGAGGCCCGGCGGCTGGAGAGCATCGGCGTTCTCGCCGGCGGCATCGCTCACGAATTCAACAATTTGCTTACCGTAATCAACGGCTATGCCGGCATTTTGCGCCGCAACTTCAGCGGCGACAACACCGTCTCGAAAGAATTGGAGGCCATCCACGAGGCGGGCGCACGCGCCGCCGCCCTGACACAGCAACTGCTGGCCTACGGAAGAGGGCGAATGCTCAAACCGGAACCGGTGGATCTCAATGCGATCATCGGCGATGAGTTCAGGAACTGGCAGGGGCTGCTGGGGCCGCGGATTCGCGTGAAAACAGAATTGGCCACATCGCTGCGCATCGTAACCGCCGATCCCGGCCAGATTGCGGAGACCATCTTCCATCTGTTACGCAACGCGAATGACGCCATGCCGGAGGGCGGCGACCTGATCGTCGAAACCGCCAACGTCGAGGTCGACGCGGACTTCGCGGCCGCACACCTCGGCGCCCGGCCCGGTCAGTTCGTAATGCTTGCGGTTACCGATACCGGGATGGGCATGGATGAGGCCACGCAGGCCCGGGCCTTCGAACCATTCTTTACCACGAAGAGCCGCGCCATCGCGCCGGGGCTGGGACTGGCGACGGTATACGGAATCGTGGCACAACACCAAGGTTGGATTTCGCTGGAAAGCCAGGCGGGCAAAGGTTCCACATTCAGGATTTACCTGCCATCTTGAGTGCCGCATTCCACCATGCTCCTACCGCTTTTCCGCTTTCCGTGCGACTTGCGGCATAATGGTGATTCTTGCCAATTCAGCGTTCGGATCGACAGCCGCAAGCGATGCATTTCATGAGGGGAAAAATCACCGCGCCGGAACCCGCTATGCGCGGAGCCGGCGTTTTCGCAACCGTCGCGCCGCTGGCGGCGATTGTGCCGGCCTGGGTGCTGGCGCTTTCGCGAGATCCCTGCAAGGTGTTTGCGGTGACGGCAACTCTCTGTTTCGCCGGATTGCTGTGCCGGCTATTGGCGGCGCGCGGAGATGCAATGGAGATGCACCCGGCATTGCCCTCCCGGAAAGGCAGAGTGGGATTGTGGGTGGCACTGGCAGCGGGCGCCGTGGCCTATGCCTGGACGCTGCCGCTCTACTTCCTTTGCGATGATTTTGAGCATCTGGAATCGGTGAGCCAACCGCTGTCCGCGGTTGCATGGGGGCAACTGACTCATGGCCAGATCGCCGGCCACCTTCCCATCTTCTTTCGCCCGCTTCCCTTTCTCTGCCTGGGCCTGGAAGTTCGCTTGTGGCATATGTGGGCGCCCGGATACCACATCACCAGTATTCTTCTGCATCTGCTTTCGGTAGCCGCCGTGTTTTTCTTATGCGAGGCCCTGGAGCTTTCTTCGCTGGCATCCGGCAGCGCCGCCCTGTTCTTTGCGCTAATGCCCGTCAACGTCCAGGCCGTCACCTGGACCGGGTGCCGGTTTGACCAGCTGGCTGCCGTCTTCATGCTGTGGGCGACGGTCTTCTACCTCTGGTTTCGCCGCTCGCGCCGCCTGTCCTTCTTATTCCTGGCGCTGGGCTTTTTTGTGCTGGCGGCATTGTCCAAGGAGAGCGCCTATGCGCTTCCCCTGGTTTGGCTCGCTCTGGAATTTTTGGTTCTGGATCGTCCCAGCCGCAAGGCGATCGCCGCCTTTCTCGGTTTAGCCGCAGCCTGTTTTCTGTGGAGGGCAGCCGTACTGGGAGGAATCGGCGGCTATCGCTATAGCCGGGAAAGACCCATGGCAAGCGCAGTGAACACCAAAGCCATCGCCGCCGTATTGTTCCGGCAACCTGCCGAGACCTTGTTTGGCTACAATTGGCTGTCGCCGCACAGCCCGCTCCTGGTTGCGTCGATCGGGTTGAGCGCCGTCCTGGTGATTGCCTGCATCCTGCTGGTTAGAATCGATCGGCGATCGAGACGCCTGCTTGCCTTTAGCCTCATCTGGATTTACGCCGCCGGAATTCCGACGCAATCCCTTTTCTGGTGGGGGTATGATTCGGGATTACTGTCTTCGCGGGCCCTGTATCTGGCTTCCGCCGGACTGGCCCTGATGATCGCCGTGCTCCTGGAGTGGACGTGCCGGCGGCGGGCAGTGCAGACCGGATGTGTCGCCTTGCTAAGCTGCATCTTTGCCGCCGGGATTGCGCATAATCTTCATAGCTGGAATCGCGCCGCGGCACTGTCACGTAATTTTGCGGTCGAACTGCATGCGATCGTCCCGGTTCCTCCACCGCATGCCGTGTTTTATATCGCCAACGTCCCGATGTGGCGCGAAGGAGTACCGGTGTTCGTGGTAGGACTTTCCGCGGCCGTGCGCAGTACCTACGGCAATCGCGACGATATTACGGTGAACCGGGTCGATCGGCTCCCGCGAACGGCGGAACCGGCGGCCATCAGAATGGTCTGGACCGGAAAGCAGGAACGGCCAGTCGAACTCGTGCAGTGAGCGCAGCGGCCGGCCCGGCATGCACCGCCCTCCGCGTTCGCAGTTGCGTTCTATTGCCCCTTCTCCGCGGGATAGCCATTCTCCAGCCAGTCGGTTCCGAAGTTGTGAGCGATATACAAAGCCTTCGCCTTGCTGAATCCCATTGTCTGAAGCACGTTGTATGCCGGGCGGATATTCGGACAGTGCTCCCAGGGACAGCATCCGCAGTAAATGACGATTGCCGAGTTCCGGGGCAGGTTGGCAACGCGCTTTCGCAAATTGTCCAGCCCCTGCGGGCTTGAAGCCGGTCCGATGAATTCGGCGCCGCGGATGTGCGCCTGGGCATACATCATGTGCGGTCCCACGTACAGCACGGTTAATTTTGCGGAACCGGATTGCAGAGCTTTGGCTAGATCCTGCGGCTGGATCAACCCGGAGCTTCCCGGAGGCAAATCCCAGGCGGAGGACTGCCCGGAACCCTGGGCAAGGGCCAGAACGGCGGTCAGCGCGAGGACAACACACAGAATCACAAGATAGTAAGCCTGCGGACGATCGGCAATATTCTTCATGGCCTCTTTCTGATTCATCTCCTGTGCCCTAACGGCTCATAGCGATCACTGCTCGATGACCAGTGTTCCTGTGCCGGAACCATTCGCATAATTCGAGTTTGAGCTGGTGAAGGTCGCCGTGACCGTATAGGTTCCCACCGCGGTTTCGCTCGCCGGATTAAAGCTGAACGAACCACTCACGGTAACACCACCCACACCCGTCGCCGTTGCCGTGCAAGTATGCGATTTACCGTTATAGACGACGGTCGGACAGCTCTCGGTTACCGTTGGCGTGGCTTTGGTGATACTGGCGGTAGTAGTGGCGGTGGTCGACGTCAGCGTACAGTTGCTCGCCGCCGAACCGCTCAGGGTGATGCCGGTAGCAGTCACCGTGATGCCGGTCCCCACATTCGCCGAGGCAAACGTTGCCGCTCCGGCCGCACAGGTTACGTTGCTCTCGCTCGGCGTCAGCGTACAGGTTACACTGGCGACCGGCTCGGTGGTATTGCCGTTGTAAACCTTGGAAGCTGCCGTGACGCTGGCAGTCACCGATACCTTGGTAATGCTGGCGGTAGTGGTGGCGGTAGTGGACGTCAGCGCATAGTTGCCCGCTGCCGAACCGCTCAAAGTGATGCCGGTTACGGTCACCGTGATACCGGTTCCCACGTTCGCCGAGGCAAACGTTGCCGCACCGGCCGCACAGGTGACGTTGCTTTCGCTGGGAGTCAGCGTACAGGTGACGCTTGCGACCGGCTCGGTGGTATTGCCGTTGTAGACCTTGGAAGCTGCCGTGACGCTGGCGGTCAACGATACGGCAGTGATATTGGCGGTAGTGGTGGCAGTGGTCGACGTCAGCGAATAATTGCTCGCCGCCGATCCGCTCAGGGTGATGCCGGTAACCGTCACCGTGATACCGGTTCCCACATTCGCCGAGGCAAACGTCGCCGCTCCGGCTGCGCAGGTTACGTTGCTCTCGCTGGGCGTCAGCGTACAGGTGACGCTGGCGACCGGCTCGGTGGTATTGCCGTTGTAGACCTTGGAAGCCGCCGTGACGCCGGCGGTCAACGGAGCCGCAGTGATATTGGCGGTAGTGGTGGCAGTGGTCGACGTCAGCGAATAATTGCTCGCCGCCGATCCGCTCAGGGTGATGCCGGTAACCGTCACCGTGATACCGGTTCCCACATTCGCCGAGGCAAACGTCGCCGCTCCGGCTGCGCAGGTTACGTTGCTCTCGCTGGGCGTCAGCGTACAGGTGACGCTGGCGACCGGCTCGGTGGTATTGCCGTTATAGACCTTGGAAGCCGCCGTGACGCTGGCCGTCAACGGAGCCGCAGTGATGTTGGCAGTGGTAGTGGCAGTAGTGGACGTCAGCGCATAGTTACTCGCCGCCGAACCGCTCAGGGCGATGCCCGTGGCCGTTACCGTGATACCGGTTCCCACGTTGGCCGAGGCGAAGCTGGCTGCACCTGCCGCACAGGTTACGTTGCTCTCGCTGGGCGTCAGAGTGCAGGTAATGTTAGCCACCGGCTCCGTCGTGGTTCCGTCGTATGGCTTGGAAGCCGCCGTGACGCCGGCAGTCAACGGAGCGGCAGTGATGTTGGCGGTAGTGGTGGCAGTGGTGGAGGTCAGCGAATAGTTGCTCGCCGCCGAACCGCTCAGGGTGATGCCAGTAACGGTCACCGTGATGCCGGTTCCCACATTCGCCGACGCAAACGTTGCCGCACCGGCCGCACAGGTTACGTTGCTCTCGCTGGGCGTCAGCGCACAGGTGACGCTGGCGACCGGCTCGGTGGTATTGCCGTTGTAGACCTTGGAAGCCGCCGTCACGCTGGCCGTCAACGATACGGCAGTGATGTTGGCGGTGGTAGTGGCGGTAGTGGAGGTCAACGCATAGTTGCCCGCCGCTGAACCGCCCAGAGCGATGCCCGTGGCCGTTACCGTGATACCGGTCCCTACGTTGGCCGATGCAAAGCTGGCGGCACCTGCAGCACAGCTGAGATTGCTCACGCTGGGCGTCAGAGTGCAGCTAATGTTTGCCACCGGCTCCGTCGTGGTTCCGTCGTATGGCTTGGAGGCCGCCGTTACGCTGGCGGTCACTGACGCCGCTGTAATATTGGCAGTGCTCGTGGCGGTCGTCGACGTCAGCGCATAGTTACTCGCCGCCGAACCGCCCAGAGCGATGCCCGTGGCCGTTACCGCGATACCGGTCCCCACGTTGGCCGAGGCAAACGCGGCTGCACCCGCCGCACAGCCGAGATTGCTCACGCTCGGCGTCAGGGTACAGGTAATGTTAGCTACCGGCTCCGTCGTGGTTCCGTCGTATGGCTTGGAGGCCACCGTTACGCTGGCAGTCACTGACGCCGCTGTAATATTGGCAGTGCTCGCGGCGGTAGTCGAAGTCAGCGCATAGTTGCCCGCCGCCGATCCGCTCAGAGCGATGCCCGTGGCCGTTACCGTAATACCGGTCCCGACGTTGGCCGAGGCAAAGCTGGCTGCACCCGCCGCACAGCTGAGATTGCTCACGCTGGGCGTCAGAGTGCAGCTAATGTTAGCCACCGGCTCCGTTGTGGTTCCGTCGTATGGCTTGGAAGCCGCCGTTACGCTGGCAGTCACTGACGCCGCTGTAATATTGGCAGTGCTCGCGGCGGTAGTCGAAGTCAGCGCATAGTTGCTCGCCGCCGAACCGCTTAGAGCAATACCCGTGGCCGTTACCGTGACACCGGTCCCCACGTTGGCCGATGCAAAGCTGGCGGCACCTGCCGCACAGCTGAGATTGCTGACGCTGGGCGTCAGAGTGCAGGTAATGTTTGCCACCGGCTCCGTCGTGGTTCCGTCGTAGCTCTTGGAGGCCGCCGTGACGCCGGCGGTCACTGATGCCGCTGTAATATTGGCAGTGCTCGTGGCGGTAGTCGACGTCAGCACATAGTTACTCGCCGCCGAACCGCCCAGAGTAATCCCCGTGGCCGTTACCGTGATACCGCTGCCCACGTTGGCCGATGCAAACGCGGCTGCAGCTGCCGCACACGTCAGGTTGCTCTCGCTTGGTGTCAGAGTGCAAGTGACATTAGCCACCGGCTCCGTGGTGGTTCCGTCGTACGGCTTGGAAGCCGCCGTGACGCTGGCGGTCACCGACGACTTTTGCGCGGACTTGCCATAGCCGTCCAGCGGGAGGTTTTGACTCGCGATGGTCAGATTGCCGCTTTGCGCTCCGGCCGCTGTCGGCGTGTAAGTGACGGGGACGACCCAGTCCGTGTTGTCATCACCTACGGTATACGGAGTACATACCACCGTCCCCAACGCGAAGGGAGACGACGCTGACAAAGATGTTCCGGAGCACGAACCGGAGCCATGAATCAGGACCGTCTGGGTCACCGGCACACTGGTCGACGAGGCAGGCGCGGTACCTATGAAGTCCGTACCCACAGCCAGCTTGACGATCTGGTTATTGCCGTAGTCCGCGACATACAGGTTGCCGTACTGATCGACGGACATGCGCGCGCCGCCT
>CAZUCM010000032.1:0-14902 GCA_964619235.1 uncultured Terriglobales bacterium | reverse complement strand
TCGACACTCTGCTCGATCTGGTCCGCGTTCTCGATCTGGACTTGCTGGTCGTTCCCCGTTCCCTGATACCGGCCGTTCAATCCCTCATCCGGGCACAGAAGGAGCCGGACTCAGCAGAGAAGCCGCTCTATGCGTTGGACGAGGAAAACGACGAGTCCGGCGAGAAAGACCATGATGAATTTTGATCCCAAGACGCTGAATGCGCTCGCCGTCAACCTGCACGGCCGCCGGATCGGTGTGATCATAAGGATGGGCGGCGATCGTCATCTATTTTCCTTCGAGCAGGACTATATCGACGATGCGAACCGCCCTACGCTCAGCCTTTCGTTCAAGGGACAAGCGGGCAGGCTGGTGTTTCCAACGCGCGCCGTCATGGCGCGTTTGCCGTTGTTCTTCTCGAACCTTTTGCCGGAAGGACATCTGCGCGATTACCTTTCCGCGCGCGCCGGGGTAAAACCGCAGCGCGAGTTCTTTCTCCTGGCGGTTCTCGGCGCCGACCTTCCCGGGGCCCTCACGGTCGCACCGATGGAGCAAGTCGCACAGGCGGGTGCCGGCCATGCTGCCGATCGCGAGACTATTGAAGGTATTTCCGAAGCGGCGCTCAGGTTTTCACTTGCGGGCGTTCAGCTGAAGTTTTCGGCTGTAATGGACGCCTCGGGCGGCCTCACGATTCCCGCCGGTGGCATGGGCGGCTCGTGGATCGTTAAATTGCCCTCAACTCGCTTTCCCGCAGTGCCTGAAAACGAGTACACCATGATGGCGCTCGCGCGCGCCGTGGGCATCGCGGTGCCGCGCACGGAACTGATCGAAATCAGTGACATTGGCGGCCTTCCTGCCGACATCGGCGCCATGGAAGGCAAGGCGCTGGCGGTTCAGCGGTTCGACCGAGACGTAAAGGGCGAAACCATCCACATGGAGGACTTCGCGCAGGTGTTCGGGCTTTATCCCGAGGACAAATATCATCACCGCAGCTATGCCAATATCGCCGCCGTGCTGTGGGCGGAAACCGGCGAAGGCGGCACGTACGAATTCTTCCGGCGGCTGGTGTTTTCCGTGCTGATTGGCAACGCCGATATGCACCTCAAGAACTGGTCTCTCCTCTATCCGGACCAGCGCACCCCTGTGTTGTCGCCTGCCTATGACTTCGTCGCCACGCTTCCTTACCTCCCGAAGGACAGTCTCGCGCTGACGTTCGGCGGCAGCCGCAGCCTCGGCGAGATCACCACTGATCAGGTGCGGCGCTTTGCCGATACCGCCCGCCTGCCCTCTAGTCCGCTGTGGCCCATCGTCACCGGCATTACTGACCGTAGCGTTGCCGCATGGGAGCAACTTGCCGAGAAGGACCTGCTGCCGGGAAACATGCGCAAGGCCATCGGGGAACAGATTCTCTCCGTCGCCAAAAGCATCGGAGGAGCCACCATGAAGTAGCCGGCCCTCTGGCAACGCGAAATTGCCCTTTTGGCCGCCGGCCAACAGCCAACGGCCGAAAGCTGCCCTCAAGAAATCCGTTTCCACATGATTGACATTGGGCAAGTCCAGCCCCAAGATGCGAATGTAGACTTGAGGCGCCGCGGTCGCCCGGACTCACCAGCTCCCCATGGCGGCGCATTTCCGTGTGCGCAACTTCGTTCCCACCATAAAGGAAGATGTGGCTGAAGATGTGGCTAGGGAATAACCTGGGCATCCTCGGACTGGTCACGGCGAATGTGAAACGTGGAACGCGCTTGGCGGCGTTGGCGGCCTTCAAAAAATTTGGCGGCCTTGGCAGCCTTTGGCAATAAGCCAAAGCCCGAAGGATGGTCAAGCAATTGTTGAGAAGGTTGAATGGTTGAGAAGAGACGAAAAACACGGAAACCAGCAGCCGGCGGCGAGTCGGGATTCCTTGTTTTCTTTCACTTCCGTGGTTTGGGCCTCGGGAGGAATGATCATCCAGGGCCTGGACGATCATTTGCACCAGGCTGGATGATCACCCGCACAGGGCTAGATGATTGCGGCAGGAATCCAGCTGATCCTCTAAACCAGCTAGACGATCTCCGCCACAATGAGTGCTGCCAATGCCCGGACGCCTTGTGTCTTGCGCTCTCGAGTCTTGGCTCCGCAAGAACCGCTATGCGGATATTGCCGCAAACTCGCGAATATCCACCTCGACCCCGGTCCGCAGAGTCTTGCGTGCCGATTCCAGCAAGCTTGTCGTGACCTCCGCACTTACGTAGGCTTCGCCGCAATTCTCACACAGCTCGGCAGGCACCTTCCGAATTACCAGCGCGCCTCCACTTCGTTCCAGCGTGACGGTCGTCTGGCCGGGGCGTGTCTCCCCGTGTTTACAAACTACGCATTTCATCGTGCCCTCCTGCTCTCGAAGCCCGCGTCCCATAGCTCGGGATCTGGCTCGTACACCGTAATGACGATTGTTTCATTCTCGGCCACGGCTGTCACCACATGGAGCGGCCTTTCGTTCACCCAGCCAAGCACCAGCCGGCTGGGATAGGGCTTGTCGTCGGGATAGCTCTCAATTTCCTTGCCGGCGGCGATTACCTGCGCCACGTCTCGTTCGCGAATCCCTCGTTCCGCCATTCTCTGCACAGCGTGCAGCCGGTACACCAGCCGCAGTCCTGCCTCAGCCAAGCGACACCACCTTCACCGCTTTTTTCAGTTTGCCCGACATGCCGCCGATTGTAGCAAACTTCCCAGCCCCTGTTAGGTTTTGCCCTCGGAAACCAACCTGAGGCTAGCAAGCCAAGAGCCAATTGCCAAAAGTCAATGGCGCACTTTCCGGCTGCCAACTGTGAGCTGAAAATTGAGAACTCCACCGGCGAACGCCGGTGTTGCGGATGGTGAGCGCGGAAGGAATCGAACCTTCAACCTACTGATTAAGAGTCAGTTGCTCTGCCAATTGAGCTACGCGCCCGACCTGTCTGGCTATTGGACGCGACCATTCGCGACCTGCTGTGGTGAGCAACGTTAGTGTAACAAACGGCGTGCGTTAGCCGCAAGGAAAGATGCGTTGCACGTTCTTCGTTCCACGTTCCACGTTCGGAGCCCTCGACAATCGATTTCGCAAAACCACGCCGCGGCAACAGGAGGCATCATCCAAGACCATGGGCGGAAACGCCCGCGGACCGGCCGGCAAGGCGCCGATGCCGCAGTTTCCGGCGAAGCATCATGCAACATGAAAGAGGATTCTCAGGTTCCGGAAGGTGAAACGTTACACCTGGATAGGGAATGCGGAACCGGGAACGGTTTTAAAACGTAAACGCCACGCCGCCGCGAAACACGCGAGCCGATTCCGCCAGGTACAGGTTGTGGCCGGCGTTTCCTGTCACCGGCACATACCCCTGGGCCAGCAGGTTTCGAATATCGACCAGGGCTTCCATATGCACCGGCATGAAATTGGTGCCGGGGATGGGCTGCCTGACGAAAATACTCAAGTACGGATCCGCCTGGCCCACCGAGGCGTCGAACATGTCCACGCGCGTCAGCGCATACTCGCCGTTGATCCATTGATAGGACGCCTGCCAGCGCGTATGGCTTTGCGGAACCGTCCCCGACAGTTTGCAGGTTACCGAGTGGCGTTCCTGGGTGGTGATGGCCGGGCGCAAGTCCTGCCACGAAACCTCCGGCGCCGCCAGCGCCAGCACGCCGCCATACGAGTAATCCAGCGTCGCCGTGAGCCCGGAGGTCAATGGACGCTGAATCACCGCCCTCATTCCACTGGTGACCAGCTCCGGACCGTTCCAGGCAAAGGTGCCGGAGTACGTATCCTGCATCAAGTCGCCGGAATCGCCCGCCACAAATCCCACGCCGGTCAGCGCCGGATCGGAGATGCGATCGCGGTACCACGCCACTTGCACATGATTGCCGCCAAAATGGCGGATCAGCGAAACCTCGTTATGCCGGTCGCGCTCCAGCACAGCATACGAGTTGGCCAGCGAGATGCGCGGAGCCGGATCGCTCAACTCCGCGGCGGATGCATCGAGATCCGTTGCCGGCTGCACATTCGGGACAGAGGTGGTGTACCGGTACTCCAACATCGTGTTCGGCGAAAGGTGCAGGTCGACAGCCCCGAATGGACTCAGCGCCGATAGCACTCCCGCGAACTGCACGGTTTGAAATTCGCCGCCGAACTTCAGATCCAGCACCTCGTCCAGGGAAAGACTGTCGGATGCCTCCACGCTCGCCGCCTGCAACGCCACCTCGCGATCCACCGTTTCCGAGCCGGCCAGCCGCTGCAAGGTGAAGGCGATTTGTGGCTGCGAGCCGCCGGAGATAGGATGCGAGTAAGAGACGCGCAGCTCACTTCCCGGCGCCACCGCGCCAACTCCATAACCGACATTGCCTCCCACCACCAGCGTACCCATGTTAAACAGGGATCGTTCCATGGTGAAAGCCGTGGCCATGTCATAGGAACCGCCCAGGGCGCCCGCATCCGAGCCCGCCAGAAATGCCAATTCGCCGTTCACCGGTCTTCCCGCGGCAGCCGCCGGAGAAGCGGAGACCGAAGCTTTGTCATCCAGCACGCGCAGAATGGAGCGGCTGGCCGTGGAGCGCAGGATCCACTTCCAATCCTCCTGATCCTGGGCGCCGCGGCGCCTCACCGGAATCGCCTGCACCGCCTCAAACAAGGTGTTCAGAGTGATATTGAGCACCAGATCGGCGCCGGCTTTTATGCTGAGATTGGAGTCCAGTACAGGCAGGAACGAAGGCGCGGAAATTTTGACGTCGTAGATGCCGGGGCTGAGATTCGTTGCTCTAAAAAATCCCGCGGCATCGGTAAAAACGGTCGCCGCCGGCACCAGAGACCCGGCAAAAAATTCAACTCTTGCGGCCATCTGGCCAACCCCGGAGGAATTCCGCACGGTGCCGGAGATCGCGCCCGGCGAGTCCGCCGCCCACACCGGCACTGCCAGCATCAGCGCAACCAGCCAGCTGAATTTTCGGGTCATGCGCGCCCCCACTCCTCTCGCCTCAACTCGCCCAAGCCGGATCGATCGAGGCTGCTGAGATTGCGGTTGCTTTCCCCCGTTATCGAATGCCCGCCAGTTTGCCACACCGCGGGCACACGCTCTATCTACTCGACGACAAAACGCGCCGTCGGTGTCGGAGTGATGATCTGTTTGGAAATCTCGTCCGTCACTTTGATGGTTACCTGATAATTCCCCGGAGTCAGGGTGGTCAAAGGCAGGCTTTTTTCCAAAGTAAGCTGGTTGCCGATATTACCCATCTGCGCCGTTTTCTCCACCGAGTGCACGATGGGCTTATTGGTCGCCAGATTCACGATATCGTACTCGACGGTCGCATCCGCCTTATGGGTCTGCTGGTTGAGACTCAAGTTGTAAACCTGCATCCAGAAATTGACCCGCTCGTTGCGTTTGAACGAGGCCGGACGTCCGTCGGCCGGGGCCAGCCGCGGCCGCACCTTGAGATCGCCGATGACAAAGTTGCCGGATCCCACCTGCCGGTTGGGCACCTTCTCCATCTGGTCCGCCAGGATCAGCGTGGAGGTGGCAAGTTTGTCCTCGCTATATTCCGGCACCACCAGCCCCTTGCTCCAAACCCCTTTGCGGTCGCCGTTGACGTCCTTCAGCACCACGTCCAGGCGATAGCGCCCGGGACGCAGCGGCACGGCCTTCCAGTACACCGAGGCTTGCGCCGCGGTTTTTTCCAGCAACTCGGCCGGAGTGTCAATCTGCACCGTGTCTTCGAAGGTCTGCGCGATCCGCCCCGTCAACGTCGTCAGGCGGCCGAAGATGTTGAGCGTTCCGCGCTGTACTCCGTCTTTGTTTACGAAGGTGACGTCTTTGTTCTGCACCTGTATGGTGATCGGCACCAGCACCGTGTCCCCGGTGATCCGCACAAAATCGGCGCGCACTTCAAAGGGCAGCAGATTCACCGTGATCTTGTGGGTAACCACCTCTTCCAGGTCCTTGAACTTCACCGGCGGCGCCTGATTGATCTTGGCAAACTGCTCGATGCGGTCGAACTGCTGGGCATCGTTCATGCTGGTAAACGGGCCGGTGCCCAATCGCTCCAGGCCGGGCGTACTGAAGCGGTCGGTCTTGCTGGCCATGCCCATCGCTTCGTAGTCAGTCAAACCCGCGCCCGGCACTTCCAGCAGCGCGTCTTTCTCGGAACGGTCCAGCGTCATGTGGTAGTCGTTACACATGCACGTGTCGACGAATTCAATGATCACCTCCTGGCCGACCCCTTCGATGTAGCGATAGCGCCAATCCTCGAACGGATAGGTGGAGGTTTCGCCGCCACCCTCTTCTTCCGGCCGCTGGTAGGTGCCGCCGCTGGGATGCGCATCGATCGAATCGGGCGGCCCAAAGCGAATGTAGGTTCTGCCGCGATCGGTTCGCCAGCCCGGGATGCCGGAGGCGAAATGGTCGTTCGCATAGGCAATGCGCCGGTAGTGCTCGTCCTTATAAGCGTTATCTTCGCTGTCCGGATCGGGATTGCGGCGGGCCCAGAACTGCTCAATAAAATTATCGCGTTCTTCGTCGTTCGAAAGCTTGGAAAAAGTCTTCCGCTCCTCGTCCGTGATAATCCATACCACGTCTTCGTTGAGCCACTTCTTGTAGGTGGGCTCCAACTCGTGCTTCAGCTTTTCGGCTTGCTCTTTCTTGGTCTTCGCGGATCGCGGACGCTCCCGCAGATCGACATCCGTATCGGCCGCCTTGGCTGCGCCTGCCTCATTCTTGCTCGCCGCCGGGGCCTTGGTTGCATCATCGCTTGCGGCAGCGGGAACAGGTGGTGGGGCCGGTGAGGCGGAAGCTGCGGCGGCGGCGGGAGTGGCGGAGGACTGTGCCGGAGCGGCGGTATTCTTCGCGGCCGAAGTGCTGGGAGGGGTGCCGGCAGAAGAATCTTGCGCCATGGCTGCGCCCGCACCGAAAAGAACCGCGAATACCAACCAAAAAAACGATTTGTGCAAGCTTTGAAAAGCCATATTGGGACAGCCTACTCCATGGAAAAATCGAGTGTCCCCATTGTAGGTTCTCGCTTACCCGGAAGGCAAGAAAACCGCTCCTTTCGCTGTTATGGCCGTGGTAGACGTAACACCTTAGATTCACCACGCCAGACCGCAGGTTGCCAACCGCGGAAGGCCCAGGGGCCAATGTCCAATATTTGTATAATTCCTGCATACGCCTTTCCGGTCACATGTCGTTGCCGTCAGGGAACCATTGTTGCCGGGCAAGCGTATCTATATTCGGGTGCCGCAGCCTCCGGTGAGTTTTCCGGAAGTCCGGGGGCACCGCTAGAGTTGGAGAAGGGTTCATCACAGGAGAACCGATGGCCACGGATGTTGCCCATATCGGCCAGAAGCTGACGGCTCCCCCCGAGGACTGCATCATTTGCACGCAGGACCTTTGGAAGACCTACGACATGGGGTCGGAGCAGCAGGTGCACGCCTTGCAAGGGGTGGACCTGCGCATTCATCGCAACGAGTACGTCGCCATCATGGGGCCCTCCGGTTCCGGCAAGTCGACGCTGATGAACCTGATCGGCTGCCTGGACTCGCCCAGCAAAGGCCAGTATTGGCTCAACGGGCAGTTGGTGAGTGCGCTCAACGACGACGAACTGGCGCATATCCGCAACAAGGAAATCGGCTTTGTCTTTCAGACCTTCAATTTGCTGGCCCGCGCCACCGCGCTGCACAACGTGGAACTGCCTCTGATTTACGCCGGCGCGGCGGCCGGCGAGCGCCTGCAGCGGGCCCGCGAAGCCCTGGAAGCCGTCGGCATGGGCTCCCGCATCAGCCACAAACCCAACGAGCTTTCCGGCGGACAACGGCAGCGCGTGGCCATTGCCCGCGCCCTGATCAACCACCCTTCCATCCTCATGGCCGACGAGCCTACCGGCAACCTGGACTCCCAGACCGGCCGCGAGATTATGGCGTTGTTCGACCGCCTGTACGAGCAAGGCAATACCATCGTGCTGGTCACCCACGAGCACGACATTGCCGAATACGCCCACCGTATCATCATGCTCAAAGACGGCGTGATCGCCGGAGACGTGAAGAAACGATAGCAATCTCGCACGGCGGCACTGGCGAACCCAACCAGGCAATACGAGTCCGCGATTCACGTCTCTTATTCTCTTTCTTGGTTTTTCTCGCTTTAGGTTTTTCTTTTGGGGTTCCCGTCCGCGGCTCTGCGTCTCTCCGCGAGATTCCTCCGGCGTAGCGGGTTTATGAAGCACCGGAATTCCGCTATTCTGGTTTTGTCCTTCCACGAGGCCGAACCGATGTATGCGATCCGCTGGATGCTTGCCCCCCTGGCGCTCTGTATCTTCCTGAGCGCGCAAACGGGCGTGAAGATTTTCTCCCATGGTCCGAACGCGCTGACGGACGCCAAATCCGCGGTGCGCCACTATTGCGACATGGACGCGCAGGGATTCCGGCTCAACCGCGACGCCGCCCGCCGCATGCCCTCGGTCACCGACGCCAAAGCGGCCTCCGAATGGCACGCCATCCAGATTATTTCCGACTTCCAGATTACCGGCGCAAAGCTGAATGCCAAGGGAGCGCTGATCACCGTCAGCTATGGCGTGCTCGGCCAATTCGATGTCGGCGATGAGTATTCGCCCGACCCTCGCGTGGAAACCGTCGAGGTGCAGGCGGTAAACGACGGCAGCGATTGGAAGATCGAGAATGGCGGCCTGGGCACGCCTCACGTACTTCGCCAGCACGCCTTGAAGTGGCTGCGCGAACAGGCCGTCGCGGAAAAAGATGCGGAGCGAAAACGCGCTCTGCTGCAAGCCATCGAAGAATTGTCGTAACCGCACCATGACAAAGGCCTCCCGCAGGGGAGGCCTTTGTCATGCCGGAATTCCGGCGGGTTTATTGCGATGCCGCGGTCGATGCTTTGGCCGGCGTCAGCGCGGCCCGCGCGCTAAAGAAGTTGTGCTCGTACAGATTGCGATAGAGGTGCCCGGCCAGTTCGGCGGCCTTGGGTCCAAACGTCGGCCGTCCGCCCTCCAGGAAAATCACCACCACAATACGGCCCACGCTGGTGTTGGCATAGGAAGCGAACCAGCCGTAGCGCGTGCCGGCGTTATTCGAACAGGTTCCGGTCTTGCCCAGCACCTGCTCCTCGCTGAAGTTGACGCGCAGGCTGCGCGCGGTTCCATACTGTACGGCGCCGGCCATGCCCGCGCTGATCTGCGGCACCAGCGGCCCGATATCCAGGTGGCGCTTCACCTTTGGCTGAAAATCCAACTGCTCTTCCGGCGTCTCCGGATGTTGCAGATAAAACAGCGTGCCACCGTTGGCGATGGCCGAGACAATGGCGCCCAACTGCAACGGGGTCATGGAAATGCTCTCGCCAAAGGAGCACATTTTACCGACACCGCCCAGGTTTTCGGCCAGTGGTTCGCTGGGAAAGGTTCCCCGATGCTCGCCGCGAACGTTCCAGCCGGCCAATTCGCCCAACCCGAACTGATGCGCATAATAACTGTATTTTTCGAAGCCGAGTTTACGTCCAACCGCCTCGAAGTACGCATTATTGGAGTGCGCCAGAGCCTCGGTCAACGTCAGGCCCCAGCCCCCGGAAAGCGGCACCTTCGTGTCCTTGTTGATCAAATTCTCGCTGAGCGCGGCCAGGGCCACCGGAACCTTGATGGTGGAACACGGAGTGGCGCCGGCGGAAAGCGCCAGCTTCTGATTGACCATCGCCAGGATGCGGCCGGTGGCCGGATCGATGGCGACGACGGTGCCGTTCATATTTCCCAGCGCGTCAATGGCGGCTTGGCGGACCACCGGATCTTCTCCGGCCGCTACGTCGCCCAGCGTCTGATCTTGCGCAAAGGAACTCATACTGAAGCGCTCGCCATAATAGCGCCGAACTCGGGCCCGGCGAACCACTGCGTGGCCGGCAGTCATGCGGCTGACGCTCGTACTACGCACACTTGCCCGCACCAGACGGCCGGTATGGCGCACATGGCTTATGTGCCGCTGCGCGCGGGAATTTTCCGTCACCGAAGAGGACTTGGGCTTGGCAAGCCGGTTTACGGCATGCGAAGAAATCGAGGCCGCTGAAGCGCCCAGGGAAAAGACCATGACCGATATCAGGACAAAAACGACGCGACTAGGGGAGAGACCGTTTTTCATTTTCCGTGTACGACCCTTGAGCTTTATCCAGTTCCGCCCGGCCTTCCGCCTTCCGCAAGCGCATTCCAACACTCTTGCCAAATCCGGCAAAAAAGCTCGGCGATCCTGCCGCGATAGTAAGAGACTGCAAACTGCGAATGCAACGCTAAAAGCTCATAGTGACTACCTATGGTAACTACTTGCCTTCGAATTAGATGCATCCGGTTATGTCCAGGCATTAGAAGGTCATTGGGCTTTGGTAATCGGGGAAAGACCGGGGCTTTCCCCGGGGTGCGCGGGCGCCTGGAAACGCGAACCTCCAGCCAGCCGTTACTTACCGGCACGAATCCCGCCAACTGGAACCTTTTTGCCGGCAAATATCCATCGGGCCGCACCTATGATTTGCCGGCGCTCCAAACACAACTTTTTGCCGCGCAAGGGGTTAATACCCACAGCAAGCGCCCTTACCAGTGCTTGGGCACGGCGGCGCATGACGGCAAGCAGATTGCTTGCAACGAAATGCGACGTGGAGCAGTCTAAGTACTAAGGGCTGAGTGTCCGGTTCGGGGGTGATGGTTATGGTAGAAGAAAAGTTTTCCGCACCAGAACTAACAGCTCTACGAAGCGAAGTCTTGGCAAGTGCGCTGGATTCCCGGCAGGCGGCCGAGTTATTCCAGGTATTCCTGATTGGTCGGGGCTATGGGGTATCTCCCCAGGCGGCCCGGGATGCGGCCACGGTTGTAGGTGGCTGCGGATGTAGCATCGAGTCTTTGCAACGGGAGTTGGAAAAAATTGCTTTGGTGATGTAAATTCTTCGGGCGCGCCGCGGTGACGCACCCGAAATAAGATGAGCGTCCAAACCGGGACGCAGCAGCGCAAAGGAGCTGGACGAATCTGTCCGGCTTTTTTGTTGTCCGTTAAGGTCATCCGGTGCGGTGCCGCTCCTCCCGGATTTCGCGCACCCCGTCCAGAACTTCCCGGACACGGCGCAGCAGCACATCCGGGGTAAAGGGTTTCTGCAGGAATATGGCGCCCTGCGGCATGGATTCGTGGTGCACCAGTGCGTTATCCGTGTAGCCCGACATATAAATGACGGCCATGTCGGGAGTGCGCCGCGATATCTCATCGGCCAGCGTCTGGCCGCGCATTCCCGGCATCACCACGTCGGTAAGCAGTACATCGATCGCGCCGCTGTGCTGCGCCGCCAGGCGCACGGCTTCCGCGCCATCGCCCGCAGCCAGCACTTTGTATCCATGATCGCGAAGAACCCCGGTCAGCAATTCGCGCAGATTCGCTTCATCTTCCGCCAACAGCACGGTCTCCCGTCCGCACAAAATCGGAACCGGTTTGGCCGCTTGCCGCCGGGTGATCGCCTCCTGGGTAACCGGGAAGTACACCTTGAAGGTGGTCCCCTGACCCAATTCGCTGTACACCCATATGTGCCCGTTACTCTGGTTGACAATGCCATGCACGGTGGCCAGTCCCAGCCCTGTGCCCTTCCCCGCTTCCTTGGTGGTAAAAAACGGTTCGAAGATATGGGACCGCGTGGCGGCATCCATGCCATGCCCGGTATCGCTGACCGCCAGCAGGACGTAATCGCCCGCGTGCACACCGTGCTGATGGGCTTCCTCTTCCCGGAAAGAAATATTCGCCGTTTCGATGGTAAGTTTCCCGCCGCCCGGCATGGCGTCTCGCGCGTTGACCACCAGATTCATGATCACCTGTTCCAACTGGCCCGGGTCGGCTTTGACGTTCTGCAAATCGGCGCTGGGAATGACGCGCACATCGATATCTTCCCCGATCAGGCGGGGCACGATTTTTCCTATACCGGCAACCACGTCATTGAGATTGAGCACCTCGGGCTGCATCACCTGCTTGCGGCTGAAGGCCAGCAACTGCCGCGTCAGGGCGCCGGCCCGCTCCACCGCCAGCATGATCTCGTCGGCGGCGTTGCGGATGGGATTTTCTTCCGGCGTGCTGGACTGGATGAGGTATGCATAGCCCACGATAATGCTCAACAGGTTATTGAAATCGTGGGCTACTCCGCCGGCCAGGCGTCCCACCGCTTCCATCTTCTGCGAATGCAACAGTTGCCCTTCCAGGCGCTTGCGTTCGGCGATGTCCCGGGCAATTGTCGCCAGGCCGGTAATCTTGCCCTGCCCGTCGCGAATCGGGGAAACCGTAAGGGCAATCTCAATCGTTCGGCCATCCTTGCGCCGGCGCACCGTTTCTATGGTCGCGCTTAACCCGGCTCGCGCCTTGGCGATATTGGCGGAAACCTCATCGGGCGCACCGGACTGCAGCAACATGCGTGCATTGCGGCCAATGGCTTCCATCGGCGTATATCCGTACATACGCTCCGCGCCGTGATTCCAGCTGACAATCGCCCCTTCCAGATCTTCGCTGATGATGGCGTCCTGCGAGGACTGCACAATGGCTGCCATCTGCCGGATGCGTTGCTCGGCGGCGTAACGCTCGCTGACGTCGCGCAACCGCACCGTCATAATCTCCTCGCCCGCCGCGGCAAACTTTGATATGGAAGCTTCGGCCGGAAACTCCGTGCCATCCGCGCGGCGGCCAAAAATCGTATTGCGCTCGTTCATCGGGCGCAACACATCCTGGCTGTTGCTGAAGGCCCGCACATGTTGCTGGTGCATATCGCGATAGCGCTCCGGCAGCAGCATATGGATCGGCTTGCCCAGCGCATCGGCGGCGCGGTAGCCGAATATCTTCTCCGCTCCGGAATTGAATAGCGTGATGCGCTGCTGCCTGTCGATGGTCAGAATGGCATCCTCGGAGATTTGTACGACTCCGCCAAAGCGCAGCTGCGTGTTGCTCAACGACCGCAAGGCGCGGGTGAGGGCGGCGGTTAGGCCATAAATAAGGAAACAAATTCCTGCGAATCCGCCAAAACGGGCTGCGTCCATCACGCTGATGCCGATCGCAGCCTCAGGGCGAAACACCAGAATCCAGCCCAGCACGGAACTGGCAACCGCACAGGCAAAGCCGGGCACCATGCCCCCATAGACGCCCGAAAGCACGATTGCAGCCAAAAAGAAGAAATACGGGCGATCCCTGCCCGCTGGAAAGGCCATGGTCGCCCCCACGGCAAAAGCCGTAGCCAAAAGGGCTAAACCATATCGAAGGACTGTATGTCGCTGGTCGATTAACCGCAAGAGCCTATCAACTCCCTATGGAGCATATCTACCCCACACCTCAGGCACCTACCCGGCCGAAAGTTCTCCCTGCTGCAAATTGGATGACAGGAATCGCTACGGGTATGCTTTTATGTTGCCTTAATTGTCAATAATTCGGAGTGGAACCTTAAATGACCGGGCGTCGTAGGACTACTGATCTCTGGCCGCTCTACTTATTCTTCCAGACCGCTTTGCGCTGCTCCAGACGTGCTTTCAATCCCTCGCGAACGTCTTCCAGCGCCATCAGCTGATTCAGGTAGATGTCGTGGGATTTCTTCAGCGCCATATTCAGGGGCATGCCCACCGAGCCACCGATCACCGCCTTGGTCATCTCCAGCACCGGCGCGCTGAATTCCCCTATGCGCGATACCAGCTCTTCCACCGCCTGCTCCAGACCGGACTCCGGCACCACCTTATTCACAAAGCCCAGGCTGAAAGCCTCTTCGGCACTCAGCGCCTGGCCGGTCAGCAGCAGTTCATAAGCTTTTTTGGGACCGATCAGCGCCGGCAGCATCACGGCGGCAAAAGGCGGGAAAACTCCCATCTTCACCTCCGGCTGCGCAAAGCGCGCATTGGGCGTGGCAATCACCAGGTCGCCAAAGGCCACCAGTTCGGAGCCGGCGCCAACCGCCGGACCGTTCACCACCACGATCAGCGGCTTCGAGATTTCGGCAATCGCCTCGAATACGCTGTTGAATGCATCCAGAGTCTGGAAGACACGGTCCGGCTTGGAATCCTCCAGCGAAATGCCGGCAGAAAACGCCTTGGGCGAGGACGAATCCAAAACGATGCACTTGATGACGGAGGATCCGTTCAGGCTCTCGATGGCCTCCACCATCTCCTTCATCAGCGGAATGGTCAGCACGTTATACGGAGGCTGGTTCAGCGTGAGCCGCGCCACATGACTGGAAGTATCGAAGCGAATGTGCTTGAACTCAATCTCGGCCATGCCAGCATTATATGGAAGAAGTTGGCAGTTGACAGTTTGCAGTTTCCAGCCGGAACAACCGCAGCCGACTGGAGCAAAACCGCATTCCACTGCAAACTCTCAGCTCAAAGACGGCTTATTGCAGGCTGCCTGTTGCTCTTCGCGCTCGATCTCGGCGATCTTTTCCACCCGGTGGGCATGGCGTCCACCGTCAAACTTGGTATGCAGCCATGTATCCACAATGCACAAGGCAGTGTGCTCATCGATCAGGCGGGAGCCCAGGGCCAGAATGTTGGCGTCATTGTGCTCGCGGCTCAGCAGGGCTTCGCGCTCGGTCGTGACGTTGGCGGCGCGCACGCCCGGCACCTTGTTGGCGGCAATCGCCATGCCGATACCGGTGCCACAGACCAGGATGCCGCAATCGGCCTCGCCGTGCGCCACCTTGTCTCCCACCCGGTGGGCGAAGTCGGGATAGTCCACCGGAGCGGTCGAGCCGGTTCCCTGGTCGTCAATTTCCATGCCCGATTGTTCGAGCTTCTGCTTGATCTTCTGTTTCAGGCTGAAACCTGCGTGATCGGCGCCAATCGAAATCTTCATAAGTGCGTTCTAGGTTCCCTGATAATTGTCGCATAAACATGGCGTCGCCGGTCTTTACTTGCTTCGTTGTAATTCCCGGTACGCCTCACTCTT
>CAZUCM010000031.1:0-14905 GCA_964619235.1 uncultured Terriglobales bacterium | reverse complement strand
CGACCGCGAGCCCGCGATCGCCGCGGATTGGCGGGCCGGCCTTCACGCCTATCTCGGTGGTTGTATTCAAGGCGTCGGCGGGCAGCCGCTGACCGTAGGTGGTACGGCGGATCACGTCCACCTGCTTATGCGGTTGCGGGCGACACATTGTCTGGCCGATGTCTTGCGTGAGATCAAGGCCGGGTCTTCCCGCTGGGTGCATGAGCAACACAGCCGGCCGGCCTTCGCTTGGCAGGACGGCTATGCAGGGCTGACCGTCAGTCCGTCAGGCATAGCGCCGGTGTTTGCCTACATTGAGCGGCAAGAGGCACGCCACCGCCGGAAGACGTTCAAAGAGGAGTATGTGGAGTTTCTTCGGAAGAGCGGCATCGAATACGACGAACGGTACCTCTGGTAGGTTGGCGCTTCCAGGAAAATCTCGCGCCGCTGTCGCGGCTCGGCATTTCGTTTGTTTTGTCCGGGGGTTCCGGGCTGCGCCCTCCACCCCCGGCTAGGAATCCCGGCACCACTCCGCGGTGCCTTGCCCGAGCAAAGCCCACTTTGCGGTAAAGTGGCCGCGATCTGAGTTCAAAGTGGCAGAAGCCAAGGCCCAACCTCGCAGCGTATTCGTCTCACGGGAGCCGACGGGAATTCTCGTCATCGGATAGAGGGCGATAAGCTCTGTTGTCGCCAACACTCTGCCGCATGCCATAAAATAAGCGAACAATGCGCCTAATCTGGAAGAAATACGACTCTGAGTTCGATCCTATCGTGGCGTCGGTCGGAGCAGGGTTTTTTGGTTGTGGCGTGTATGGGCTGGCACTGTTCGGCCACGCTCTTCGGAATCCGCGTGTTTGGGTTCTAGCCGCGATTCCACTTGTGATGGCCGTAGTAGGCGTTATCACGCTCGTCCGAGAATACCAACTCTGGAAGATGCGCTAACTGGTGCCTCACGCGGGTCACATCAGATCAATGCCGACTTTTCGGCAAAGTGGGGGGTGTGCGAAAAACTGTGCGTTCAGGCTGGTCTATTCCCCCATTTTTTCATTTCCCACCTCTACCATTTCCCCGTGCACTCTGGCGGAGCAGCTTTTTTCAGGGGCCCATCCATCAAGCGGACGGTATAGACTTTGTCTTTGCATGGAGGTAATCATGATTACATTGCGGGACGAAGAGATCATGCTCAAACTTCGCGATTTCGAGGACAGTTTTGTAGAAAGAAAGTCCGTAGGCGATTCTCAGGATTGGTTAAAGACATGTGTTGGATTTGCCAACACTGCCGCCGTTGGCTACCCGGCAATCATGTTTGTCGGTGTCAGAGATGAAGGGACGGTGGAAGGTACCGCTGACCTCGATTCGTTGCAGAAAAGTCTTGGAAAGAAGCTGGCAGCTGCTTATCCGACGATTCAATACGTGACTAAAGTCCTAAGTGAGCAGGGAAAGCAGTTCTTAGCTGTTCTCGTTCCGGGCAGCCCTCAAAGGCCCCATTTCGCTGGTCAATCTTATGTTCGCGTTGGTTCTGAAACCAACATTGCCTCAGAAACTCAGTTCGATCACATGATTGCGTCTCGCAACTCAAAGGCTGCTGCAATACTGCAATGGAAGGACAAGGAAATTACCGTTAACCAACTGCACAGTGAACGCAACATGCTCACGATAGGAAGAATCGCTTCGAGTTCGACCTTGTTTGTGCGGGATTGCAACCAGTTCTATGTCACGCTGGCTCACGGCACAGGAGGCAACATCTCACACCCGCTTCGCATTGTAGACATATCCTTCGATCACCAAAGAGCGCGCTTGGCGCTAGAAATTCAGCAGGCCTAAAATCGCGTGCCGGCAATGCCCTCATGTGTCGCCGACGGTGCGGCACTTGTCAGCCTTGCCGACTTTTATAGGCACGGTGGAGTCGGCTCGTTCCCGGGAGCTGCTTATCAGTGCGCGGGGCGCAGCCATTTCCGCAGTGTGTCGTTGTCACGGAAAAGGTTGCCAAAAGCCTCATCCAAAAGGGAACGCCTTAACGTCAGGCGTAACAAATCTTCCAGTCTTTGATAAAGCTCGGTTTGCTGGCTGTTTGGCAGTATCGTCTCCAGCCCGTGCAGAAATCCTTCGGCATGGACCAGTTTCGACCGCAGCTTCCATGCGTGAGACAGGTTTGTCTCCGTGAAATCAATTTGAAACTCTCTGGCGAGCTGTTGGACGCCGTCACGGAACTGTTTCGCAAGGCCGTGTTCGTCGATCGTTATTAGCGCTTCGAGTCCAGAGACTACAAGAATCCAACGCATATCTAGGTAATAGGACCGCATTGCGTACTCATGGTTCCAGTAGGCGCGGTGAATGCGACGATGCATGCGCTTGTTCTTTGCCACCCAAGGCATCAGGCTGCGCAGCTTCTCCGCATCCTCAAGAGAAAGCCAGTCACGGTGACCGCTGCTCAGGAATACATCAGGGCTTATGCCCCTATACTGGACGGCCTGGATCGGGGAATCTGTCCGGCCAAACCAGAACACCTTGGCGCAGTATCGATGGCCAATGCTGGTCGGATGGATCAAACGGGAAAGCGCAGAAACCGCAAAAAGTTCATCCATTCCCTCGTTCCTGCTGGTCTCGATTTCGGGAACTCGGCGAACGAGCGCATACAAATGTCGGTCTTTTTCATAGCCGTCTATGTTGTAATTTGGCGGCTCACAGGCTCTTTGGACTTGCGTTGCAAGTTTTTGATCGAGTCTTTCGATCCAGATGTCCTCATTTAGGGTGAACCGGAATTTGTCTTTGACAACAAGCTGGGGGCCGTCTCTCTCTTCAACGCAGGATGGCCCGGCTGCGATGTGTAACATTACATAGCAACCGCCTGGCAGCGGATCATTCATGAGTACCTCCCCTTCGCGGCGTTCTTATGATACGGCTAACTCTTTTGTGAGATGGGACTGATCCCGTAAGGAGGCAATCCGCTAGTGGTCAGCTGCATAATGGTCCCGGGATCGTCCTTTTCGCCATCAATTCCGATTAGCCGCTGGTACTCCCGGCTTGAAGTTATCTGCTGATTCTCGTAATGATACTCTCGATCATCGAACCCGAAGGACTGGGCTGGACGTTGGCGACCGCGGGCGTGGGAATGGGAGTTGGAACCGCCGCGCTCTTATTGGCCAGGCACGCCGGACAGCGAGCCTTTACGACGGTATTCAGCAGAAAGAGCGGCGAATAATAGCGCGATACAGCCCTCGCTCCCTGGGAATGATGCTGCAATCAAGGCCGCTGCCCTTGCTCCCTGCGATTCTTTCGTGATACTTAGAGGCAGGATCGAAATTCAGAAAGAGTGAAGATGGACGCCGCTGCCGCATCGCGTGCCGACTTTGTCATTCGCAGCCAAGCCGAGGTTGCGGAAACGCTTCGCATTGCCGTCGATGCCGACCGCGGGATCTTCGGAAACAAGATCCTGTTGCCGATCAATCTGGCTTTGGCCGTGACGCTCGTCGCCCGGCTCTGGATTGCCGCCGCGGCGATTGCGCTCATCCTGGTGGCCGACTTCCTGGTATTCGTCATTCGGCGCCGGCGTACGTTGCATGCATACAACACCGGCACTCCGCGATTGACCACCGCCGCTGATTTTCATGATGCCGCCGCGGCTTTTGAAGCCCAGGGACACGAGGCTCCCAGTATGAGCGACTGGGAGCGGGCCGCCGGTTTCGGTGATTGTCCGGAGTGGCGGATCAGCCTGCGTTATCGCGAAGCCTCCGCATTCTATTGCGGCGGGAAGGTGGCCGATGTCGGCTGCGGGGACGGCCGCTTATGCTGGCTGCACCACATATGCGATGCGGAACATTATTACGGAATCGACAATGCGGAAATCGTTTCCGTATTGTCCGCCAGGACCGGAGGCGTGGCGCATGCGATCGCCGGCACGGCCGAAAACACCACTCTGCCGGACGAGTCCATGGACCTGATTGTCTGCACCGAGGCGTTCGAGCACCTGACCGACCCGGGCATTGCCCTGCGCGAGTTTTGCCGCATTCTGAAACCCGGCGGCCGCATTGTCATCCAGAGCCCATCCGCAAGGCAATTGCGCAACCTCAATCCGCTGCACTGGCTGCAGACGGCGCTGGGCTACTGGTTCCCCTCCCTTCTGCAACCCACCATGGTGCATGCCAATACTTTTTTGCGGGTCTATACCTATCACTGGGATTTCACCCGGCAGGATTTCCAGCGCTATACGCGGGGGCTGCCGCTGGCCATCGAATCCATGCGGGGAGCGACCTACCACTTCAATCCCAATGGGAATCTCATTCACCGGCTGGGCTACAAAGTATCCGGCTGGCCGGTGATCAATGCGCTGTGGTGGGATTTGACGGTGGTATTGCGGCGATCAGTGCACGAGAAGTGAATGGGGTGGCTATTCCTCTACCGCGGGCACTTTGGCGTTTTCCATTGCATTGTCCACCAGATGGATCGACTTCAATTCACCGGGTGCGGTGGAGAGGAAGGTGCGCGTTCCCGGAAAGGCGCGACAGGCGCGAACGATCGCTCCCGGACTCCGGGTAAGCCGTAACACCGGCGCGTCAGGAAGCGGCTTCGCCGCCGCCACATCGTCGAGTTCCGCATTGGACGCCGCATCAATTGCGAAGGAGGGCCCGCGGTTGGAGTCGATGGTTACGCCGTGCAGTTCCAACCCCTCGGTGTAGTGTGCCGTCAGCCCGGTCTTGCCGGAGCCGGCGATATCGGAGAGGCGCAGGCCGGCGATGGGCATCTCCGGCAGTCCGTCAATATCGGCCACCTGCGTGGTGGCGCCGCTGATGGTCACATGGCTGACGGCCAGGTTGCGAAAGCGCGGCGTACGTTCCGAGACCGGCTCCGGTTGAGTTGCGGCTTCCCCGCCCATCACGTAATAACTGGTGACGACAATGCCGGTTCCGACATTCACCATGGTCCAATTGTCAAAGCGGATATCCTCAACCACGCCCCCGCGCCCGCGGCGGCTCTTGATGCGAATCCCATTTTCGGTATCGACGGCGGTGATATTGCCGGCCACCACATTACGAATACCGCCCGAGGTTTCGCTGCCGATCACCACCGCGCCATGGGCATGATGCACGGTGCAGTTGCTGATGGCCACGTCCTGGCTGGGACGATTCACCCGCAGGCCATCCGCGTCTTTCCCGGCCTTGATCACAATGCCGTCGTCGCCGGTATCGACATAATCGTCGGCAATGCGAACCGAGCGGCTGGAATCGACCACGATTCCATTGGCGTGCGGCCCGGGATAGGCCTGGATCATCAGGTTACGGACGACGGCGTTCTCCGAGTAAAGCAGATGCACCACGAACATAGGCGCGCCGACGATGCGAACGTCTTCCACCAGCACATTCTTCGCATTCATGAAGCAAAGAAAGGACGGCCGCAGTTCCGGCGCGGCGGCGAGGTATTCGGCCTGGGATACCGGCTGCCCCGCTTCCAGCGCTTTCAGCAGATGATCCCAATGCGGACCGTTGGCATTTCCGGAGGCGTCCGCAACGGTGGTAGCGGCACTGCCGTATGCCTTGCCCCACTGTTCGTAATCGGCCGTCGTCAAGGTTCCCCGCCCGGTGATGGTGACGTTCTCCACATCGTGCGCGCCGACCAGCGGCATGGGCACCAGCGCCTCAACCCCGAGGTATCGCCCCCGGGTAAAAGGCAGAGGAGCTACGGGAAAGGCGATAGTGGCGCCGGCATCGATCTGCAGGGTCATGTTGCTGAACAATTCGATCGGCCCGGAGATGTACTTGCCCGCCGGCACATAGATGGTGCCGCCTCCCGCGGCTTTCGCGGCTGCAATCGCCTTTTGCAGGGCCTGGGTTGCCGGCACGGAGGCGTCGTTTTTTGCGCCGTACTCCAGGATGTTAAACACCTGCCGGCCGGAGTTGGCAGCCATCACAGGACCCTGCACAGGCCAAAGAATCGCCAACATCAAGCCACAGAGCGCCGGCGCATGGAGGAAGGGCTTTAGAAAGGAATTCAAATCAGTTCCCTGTTCTCTCCGCAGTGCGGGAGCCCTGCTTCACCTTGGCATGGGCGCTATTTCGTTCCGTGACCAAAGCAATCAGCACGTTCACATCGAGCAGGAACAGGTTCATCGCTCATCCGCCTCCAACGCTTTCACCTGTTCGGTGGTAAGCCCCGGTTTCGCCTTTGGAAGGTCAAAAACCGGAAGACCATCCACATACTTGATCCGTGCCGCTCTTCGGCTTCCGCGCACAATCAACTCGGCGATCGCCCTGGAAAGCGAAATGCCGCGCCCCTGCGCATATCGGGTGGCAATTGCGGCCGATGCCTCGTCAAGTGTCACCGTGGTTCTCATGAGATGAAATATGACATCGGCAATAACACGATGCAATATGAAAATAGCTGCATCAAATAGTAGTGTCGGCATCAGGCAGTCTGCGATCTTTGTTGCACCACGCGATTGGCGCGAAAGGAATCCCCACCCGGGCGTGCGCGATGGGCCGCCCTATTTCGTCCCCTTCGCGGGATCGACAGGTTGGAGCCTGGGGTTCGGCGATGACTGGAAAACCGATGCCAAAATCGCATTCTTTCCCATGAACTGGAGTACAATTTGCTGCACTGATCAGGCGTGAGGCTGAGCGGGCGCTGGGAGACAAGCGGCACTGTGCGAACGGATTAAGGAACTGTTGGTCTCAATGGCGCAAGTTTGGCCGGTAGTGTCCGCGATCGAGAAAAGAATCAACGAGTACTGCGCCCTTAGCCTTAACCGGGCCCGGGCAGGAAAGCGATATGACTGATTCCAAAACGGCTCCGCTGATTGCCGCAATCCTTCAAGGTGATTGCACGGAGTCGGTTTTAGAGACCAGGAAGCTCTACATTAACGGAGCCAGCGCCCGGCAAATTGTCATGCGCGCCATCGAGCCCGCCATGGTGGCGCTGGACAGCAAATGCACCCTGGAACAGTTCAACCTGTTGGAGATTATGCTGGCCGGCCGGGCCGTAACCGAAGTCATGAAGGTTCTCTATCCAGCCGGCGGCGCCCTGGCGGAGAGCAAGGCAACGGTGGTGATTGCCGCGCTGGAAGGGGATGTGCATGATTTGGGCAAGAACATCCTGAAGATGGTCCTCACCGGCAGCAGTTATCGCGTGGTGGACTGCGGCAAGGATTGCGCCTTGCCGGTGCTCCTGGAGGCGGTGGAGAAGGAGCAGCCTTTGGCAGTGGGAATCAGCGGTCTGATTACCTCAATTATTCCGGCGGTAAGGCAAGTGAAGGACATGCTCAGGCTTCGAGGTCAGCAGCAGATCAAGGTGATGGCAGGAGGCGCGGCGTTGAAGCAATCTTCTCCCGGCAAGCTCAATGTCGATTTCGTGGCGGAATCGGCCTTCGACTGTGTCCACTATCTTGATGCGCTGGCGAAGGTGGGCTGATGAATAGCCTGCAACGCATCGCGGCCACCGTCCGGTTGCAGGAAACAGACCGGACGCCGGTGATCGCGCAAGTATTTGGCCACGCCGCGGTGCTTGCCGGCGTGCCGCTGGAAGACTATGTGCGGAGTGGCGAAGTCCTTGCCCGGTGCCAGATCAAGGCCTGGCGGCAGTACGGCTATGACGCGGTTTTTTCGGTGATGGATGCCAACGTGGAAACCGAAGCCATGGGCTCGGTTTTGCGTTACCGGAAAGATCAGTACCCGGTGATCTCCAAGTATGCGTTATCCCCGGATAACGGCAGCGATTGTCTGGAAATTCCCGATCCTAACGTGACCGGCCGTATGCCGGAGATGCTGAAAGCCGTATCCATTCTCAGACGGGAAGTTGGGGACGAGGCGGCCGTAGTCGGATGCATCTTGGGGCCGTTCACGCTGACTGCCCAGTTACTCGGGTTGGAGCGCGCGCTTTATCTGGCGCTCGACGAGCCGGAGCGTCTGGCGAGTTTCATGGATTTAGCCACTCAGGTGGTGATTCGTTTCGGACGGGCGCAACTCCAGGCCGGTGCGCATTTGGTGTTGGTCTTTGATCCCGCCGCCTCACCGGCGGTGATTCCCCCCGGTTTCTTCCGCGAGTTCGAGGTACCCCGGCTGCAGCGGGTCTTCCAGGCACTATCGGAGGCGGGAGCGGCCGCGGGGTGGCTGCACATTGCCGGTCCGGCGGCCCCGATTCTGCCTTATTATAAGAAGATTGGGGTGGATATCGCGAATTTTGACTATGTAGTCAGCGCTGCCGAGGTGAGGAGCCAGCTTCCGGACACCTGCTTTGACGGCAACATAAAGTCGCTTTTGTTCGTGGAAGGAAGCCCGGCGGAGGTTGAGGCGGAGGCGATCAGTCTTCTGCGTGCCTTCCGCGATCGCCGTGGTTTTATTCTCTCCTCGGGCTGCGAGATACCTCCTGAAGCCAGGCCGGAGAACGTTGCCGCGATGGCAAAGGCGCCCAGCGCCAACTGGTAAGCAGATGCCCAAGGTCACAGTCATAGCCGGCGAGGCGTTGCGGGCAATTCCCTATTCGCCGGGAATATCCGTCCAGCAGATTTTGGAGAACGCCGGGTTGCTGGTTCGTGGGGGCTGCCGGGGCGACGGGGCTTGCGGTCTGTGTCTGGTGCGGATCGTAGGCGGGGAGGTGCCTCTGCCGACAAAAAATGAGCGCCTCATTCTGCCGGACGAACAATTTGCAAACCATCTGCGGCTGGCATGCCAGCTGAAGCCGGAAGGCGACATCCTCATACGGATCGTCAATCCGGTATCGAAGCTCAGTTGGCGCGATCTGGCGCCGGAATGTCTTCCCTGTACCCCATCCAGTCTTCCTCCCTTGGCCGGGTTGCCGGTGGCGAATCATGCTTACGGCTTGGCAATCGACTTGGGAACCACGCAGATCAGTCTGTCGCTTTGGGATCTGACGAAGGGCCGGCGTCTTCGCAGCCGCGTGGGACCGAATCCGCAGGCCTATTACGGTGCGGATGTGGTGACGCGATTGACGGCGGCGGGGGAATCGCCGGAGAGCGCGCGCAGGCTGGCGCGGCTGCCGCTGGATGCGGTGGCGGAAGCCTTGCATGACATGTGTTCGCGGGAGGGAGCGGAACTGCAGGATGTCGTCCATGTGGCGGTTGTCGGCAACACCGCGATGCTGGCGCTATTAACCGAGTCAGACTCCCGGCAGTTGCTGCAGCCGCAGAATTGGACGCGATCTCTGGACTACCGGGTGGAGCAACCGCAAAGCTGGTTGAGCACTTTGGAAATCCATCCGCACGCCAAAGTGGAAGTGCTCGCTTCAGTTGCCGGCTTTGTCGGCTCCGATCTCTCGGCGGGGGTGGTGGCAACCCGGCTGCTGGATCGGCCGGGGAGCCTGTTGATCGACTTCGGGACGAACTCCGAAATGGCACTATGGGACGGACATCGACTATGGGTGACCTCCGCCGCGGGGGGACCGGCCTTTGAAAGCTGCGGCATGCAATGTGCCATGCCGGCCGAGCCCGGCGCCATCTATCGTTTCGAAGAGGCGCAGAACTCCGCCGGATTCCATTTTGAGGTGCTGGGTGGAGGGGAGGCCAAAGGATTTTGCGGCTCCGGCCTGGTGGATCTGATAGCCTGCTTGCGCGACCGGGGGGATCTGACGCGCATGGGTGGTTTTGCCGGTTCACAGCGGGAAGAGGCCGAGGTGGTTCTGCAGGCGTCCCCGGCGATTCGGCTCTCGAAGCGGGATGTGGACACCTTCCAGCGCGCCAAGGCGGCGATCGGGGCGGGAATCACCGCGCTGCTGGCCCAGGCGAAGCTGAACGCGGCGGAGTTGAGCCGCCTGTGTGTCTGTGGGTTGTTCGGCCGCAATCTGGGAATACGTAACGCCCAACGCATCGGCCTGTTGCCGGAGATGCCGCCGGAGCGGATTGAGCTCTGCGGGAATACCGCACTGGCGGGTTGCGAGCGTTTGCTTCTGTCACCCTGCGGAGGCGCCGAGGTCCTCGCTTTGCGGGAACGGGCGACCATCATCAATCTCTCCCAGGCCTCCGATTTCGATAACCTGTTTCTGGAAAACCTGTACCTCGATCCCATGCCAGGCGACGGCGGCGGTGAGCGCGGAAGAGCGCAATCGCGGAGAGGGGAGATCCGATGACAGGGATTCCCTCCAGCGAATCGAAGTGGTTTGAAGCTTTCCTGAAGTCGGCGCAATATCTGGTTCGGCTGCAGCTGCAGCAGGATATCTGGGAGCACCTGGGAAAGTTCGTTCTGGCGCACTTTTCGGCGCAATGGCTTGCCTTCGTCGAGCGAGGAGCCGGTAACCGTCTTTCGCTCCGCTACTGCACGCTGCCGGGGAAAAACGCTGGAGAAAAATTGCTTACCTCCGATGTCAGAGGCGTAATTGCCGACGTGCTGGAAAGCGGCTTTCTGGCCTCCCGTGTCCTGAAGATCCCAACTCCGTCGATGACGGTGTTTCTTCCCATTGTCGAGAATTCCCAGACCAACCGGGTGATGCTGATCGGCCACGAAGACGATCAGCCGCTGCCGAATGAGCTGCTGAATATCTACCTGGCCCTGGCCGGGCTGGCGGGCGCCACCACGGAGCGGAAACGGGCTGAGGAAGAAGTGCGCCGGCTGAACGAGGAATTGGAGTTGCGGGTGGCCCAGCGTACGGTGCAATTGCAGAGCGCCAATGACGAATTGGTGACGGAAATCCTCGAGCGCAAGTTGATCGAGGAGGCGCTCCGCCAGAACCGGGAGCGATTGCGTGTCACCCTGGCCAGCATCGGCGATGCGGTGTTGAGCACCAATACGAACGGGCAAGTCACCTTCCTGAATCCCATCGCTGCCGCACTGACCGGCTGGAGTCCCGAGGAGGCTCTGGGACAGCCCATCGAAAGTGTGTTCCCGATCGTAAACGAACAGACGCGGGCGTCCGCGGAAGATATCGTAACCCGCGTGCTGCAGGAAGGGCGGACGGTGGAGCATGCCGATCAAACGCTATTGCTGACCAAAGACGGGCGGGAAATTCCCATCGAAGACAGTGCGGCGCCCATTCTGGATGGTTCCGGTACGGCGGTTGGCGTGGTGCTGGTGTTTCACGATGTCACCGAGCGCAGGCGTACGCAACAGGAGCGCGATACGACCATCGAATTTTTGCGCCTGGTCAACGAAAGCACCGGGACGCGCGAACTGGTACGGACGGCGGTGACGTTTTTTCAGGAACAATCCGGCTGTCATGCCGTGGGTATTCGGCTGAGCGAGGGCGAGGATTACCCCTACTTCGAAGCAAGAGGTTTTCCCAAAGAATTCGTCGAACTGGAGAACAGCCTTTGCTCCCGCGATGCCGCGGGCAATGTGATTCGGGATGGCACAGGCAATCCCGTAATTGAATGTATGTGTGGCAGCGTGATTTGCGGGCGTATCGATCCTGCGCAGCCTTTCTTCACGCCCAACGGGAGCTTCTGGACCAACAGCACGACGCGCCTGCTGGCCAACACCGGCGAGCGAGACCGCCAGGCGCGCACCCGCAATCGCTGCAACGGCGAGGGCTACGAGTCGGTGGCCCTGATTCCGTTGCGTATCGGCGAACAGCGCCTGGGCCTGCTGCAGCTCAACGACCGCAGGCCGGGTGCATTTTCGCCGCAGGTGATGGACGTGTGGGAACGGCTGGCCGGCCATCTGGCGGTCGCTCTGGCAAAGTTCCGCGCCGAGGAAGAACTGAAGCAGAATCGGGCAAAGCTGGAGGCGGCACTGGCCAGCATGAGCGACGCGGTCTTTATTTCCGATGCGGCCGGGCACTTTCTCGACTTTAACGATGCCTTTGCCACCTTCCACCGCTTTCGGAACAAGGCCGAATGCGCCCGGACCTTTGGCGCCTATCCGGACTTTCTGGAGGTATTCCTGCCCAGCGGAGAACTGGCGCCGTTGGATATGTGGGCGGTCCCCCGGGCGCTACGCGGGGAAACCGTTACCAGCGCGGAATACACACTGCGGCGCAAAGACACCGGCGAATCCTGGGTCGGCAGTTACAGCTTCAGCCCGATCCGCGACAAAGACGGGACGATCGTTGGGGCGGTCGTGGTGGGCCGCGACATCACCGACCGCAAGCGGGCGGAGGAGGCGTTGCTGCGCAGCGAGAAGCTGGCTTCGGTGGGCCGTATGGCCGCCAGTATCGCACACGAAATCAATAATCCGCTGGAAGCGGTCACCAATTTGCTGTTTCTGGCAAAGACCAGCCATGACCAGCCGGAAGCAACCTACCAATACCTGGATATGGCGGATGAGGAACTGCGGCGGATTGCGCACATCACGCGGCAGTCGCTGGGCTTCTATCGCGAGTCGAATGCCCCGACGCGGGTATCGGTAGATGCGGTGCTGGAGTCCGCCGTGGATCTTCTGAAGAGCCGGATAACGGCGAAGCACGCGGTGATCGAGAAGCAGTGGAACGGCGCGGTGATGATTACCGCCGTAGCGGGAGAGTTGCGGCAGGTTTTCTCCAACTTGCTGGCCAACAGCCTGGATGCGGTTGACGAATGCGGAACCATCAAACTGCGGCTATCAACCTGTACCGCCGCCAGGAACGGCCACAGTTGCGTGCGCGTTACCGTGGCCGATAACGGCAAGGGCATCGGCGAGGGCTCGCGGCCGAAACTTTTTGAACCGTTTTTTACCACCAAAGGGACGGTGGGAACCGGCCTTGGTCTTTGGGTGATCAAGCAGATTGTCGATAAACACGGCGGAACCATCCAGGTGCGCTCCAGTGTCGGGGGAAAGCGCAGGGGGACGGTATTTTCCATTGTCCTGCCGGTTGAGCCCTTACAATACCCGTGTGATGGCAAATGACCTTTTTGATCTGCTGGTAATTGGCGCGGGGCCCACGGGATTGGCCTGCGCGATCGAGGCCCATAAGGCCGGACTGACCGCCGTCGTCGTCGATAAGGGCTGCCTGGTGAATTCCCTTTTTCACTATCCGGCCAATATGACGTTTTTTACCACGCCGGAACTGCTGGAAATTGGAGACATCCCGTTTTCCAGCCCGCACCAGAAACCAACGCGCCAGGAGGCGCTGGAGTATTACCGGAAAGTCGCCGAACATTATCGTTTGAATCTCCGGCTGTATCAGCACGTGGATCAGGCGACGGGCGAGGACGGCAATTTTCGCGTTCTGACTACCGACCTGCACCATTGTCCTCACGAGTACCACGCGCGAAAACTGGTGATTGCCACCGGCTACTACGATCTCCCCAATCTGCTCAATATTCCCGGCGAAGAAATGCCGAAGGTTTCCCACTATTACCGCGAGCCGCATCCTTATTTTGCCTGCGATGTGGTGGTGATTGGCGGCAAGAATTCGGCCGCCATTGCCGCCCTGGAATTGTGGCGCCATGGCGCCCGCGTAACCCTGGTTCATCGCGCTTCCGGCTTGCACCCGCATGTAAAGTACTGGATCAAGCCCGACCTGGAAAATCGCATCAAGGCGGAAGAAATCAGCGCCTGCTTTAGTAGCTCTGTAACTGCCATCGAAGCCGATGCGGTGGTGCTCAATACTCCCGAGGGCGAGCGCAGGCTGGCGAATGATTTTGTCTTTGCGTTGACCGGTTACCACCCGGATTTCACCTTCCTGCGCAGTCTGGGGGTGGAACTGCGGACCCTGCCCGCTTTAGCCGACGACCCACAGGTGGAAAACGTCAGCCCGGTGTTTCATCCGCAAACTCTGGAAAGCAACGTTCCCGGCGTGTATTTGGCGGGGGTGATTGTAGCCGGCTCGCGCACCAACGAGATCTTTATCGAAAACGGAAGATTTCACGGAAAAGTAATTGCCGACGACGTGAGAAGAAGGCGCCAATAGCGAAAATTAAGGGCGTTCATTCTAACTGGCTACTTTTTCCACCCTGCCTAACTGGTCAATAATGCCTTCGACTATCTTTTCCCGCTCCCGCAATGCTTCGCGAAACTGGTGGTGATGCCGCGCATGGCGGATCTCCAGCATCAGCTCGCGATAACTTTCTTCCAGGATTTGGGTGAGAACCTCGTGCTGTGCCAGGGTCAATTCGAAGCGCATAGCCGTCCTCCCTATTGGGGAAAACTACTTCGAATTACTTAGATGAATTGCGCGGGAAACAGGTTGGATGCCTGCACCGGAACGGCGCCAGAGGTGAGGGATTGGGAAGTCAAGAAGTGCATCAGGACACGGGGTGGATTCGTGCCCTGATGCCGATGCCAGGTGCTAGAACGGAATGTCTGAATCCGTGATCATCGTGTTGTCCCCGGGAACTTCGTCGGGGCCGCGCTGATCGTAGTTGTTGGCGGCGGGGGCGGAAGAGGCGCGCGACGGGGCGTCGCCCCCGGCATCGCGGCGGCCGCCGACCAGTACCAGGTCATCGGCGACGACTTCCGTGCGGTATTTCTTTTCGCCGGTCTTCTGGTCGTCCCAGCTCGAGGTCTGCAGTTTGCCTTCAATGTAAAGGCGATCACCCTTTTTTACGTATTGGCCGATAATCTCGGCGAGACGGCGCCAGGCAACGACGGTATGCCACTCGGTACGGTCCTGCCAGTTGCCTTGATCGTCCTTATAACGTTCGTTGGTCGCCAGGCTGACCCGTACGACCGGGATGCTGTTGCCGGCAACATAACGCACCTCGGGATCGCGCCCCATGGTGCCCAGTAAAATGACTTTATTAACGCTCTTCATGCGCGGCGTTCTCCTTTTGTCCCCTGCCAATGTTTCTTGCCACGTGTCGAAGCTTCGTGTCTTGCTATTTCATTCCAAAATAACAGTCTTCGGCAATTTGGCCAGGGACAGGTTTACCTTTCCTTAGTTTTCCGGGATCTGAAGAGAAGTATAAGCGCCCCGGTTGAGTTCATCAACCGACAGTATGAATTCCCGCGGCGAACCTACGGATGCAATGAGAATCCGGAGGGCAATGCTGCCTCAAGGTTGATCGGTTCTCCTGTGATGGGGTGGTGAAATTTCAGAAATTGGGCGTGCAGGAAATATCCTCCATCGC